>NZ_JBOBFT010000013.1:0-142073 GCF_050587525.1 Plantibacter lichenum
AAGATCGCCCTCGCCGAACGCGACGGCGGCTGCGCCTGGACCGGATGCCCACACCCACCCGCCTACACCCAAGCGCACCACATCACCTGGTGGTCAACCGGCGGCACCACCGACCTCAACAACGGCATCCTGCTGTGTTCACATCACCACCATCGGGTGCATGCCGACGGGTGGGACATCCGGATCCGTGACGGGTCCCCGTGGTTCATCCCGCCAGCCCACCTCGACCGGACACGCACCCCCCCGACGCGGCGGCACACTCCACCCCAACAACACCGGATAACCCGTACCAACCCACCCCAGACCCCAACCCTTCGACAAGCTCAGGGACCAGACCCTGCCCGCAGACGCCCGACCCCGGTCACTGAGCCTGTCGAAGTGCATGACCCCAACCACCCAGACCCCCACCCTTCGACAAGCTCAGGGAACGGAGGATATAGCTTACGGCGCCGGACGGCTCACGGAGCAGTAACAGCACCATCGGTAGCACTGGCACGCTCACGAGGCATTCGCAGAGCGAACAGCGAAGCAGCCAGCATCAACACGAACGCAGACGCGAACGCAGCAGGGAAGGAGAATGCATCGAGCAGAGCACCGGCAGCGAGCGGTCCGATGATCGCACCGAGATCAGAAACCGCCTGGAACACAGCGACCGGACGACCACCTCGACCACCGGCCGCATCACCGACTGCAGCAGCGGGAGCAGTGCCCATCAGCGCTGCAGCGGCACCGTAGACGCACAGGAGAGTGATGAGGATCCACAGTTCGGTCGCGAACGGCATCGCGAGCATCGCAGCTGCACCGACCGCGAACCCACCGATGATCGCCGGACGACGACCCACCGAGTCCACGAAGCGTCCGGCCGGACCGAGAGCGATCGTCTGGACGACAGCAGCAACGGCGAAGGCGATTCCCGTCCAAGCCGGCTCATCGTGCAGCACCTCGACGACGAGCACAGGAACGAGAGCTCCACGAACCCCCATCGCGGACCACCCCGAAGCGAAGTTCGCGAGGAGAGCGGACTGGAACCGTCGATCCCGGAGCACAACTCGGAACGGTGTCGGCGGAAGGACAGGAACGGCATCGGTCGACGTCGAGACCTGTTCCTTCCCGCTCAACAGGAACAGACC
Source organism: Plantibacter lichenum (assembly GCF_050587525.1). NCBI lineage: Bacteria > Bacillati > Actinomycetota > Actinomycetes > Micrococcales > Microbacteriaceae > Plantibacter > Plantibacter lichenum. Next base: position 1,131 of record NZ_JBOBFT010000013.1, read on the forward strand.
GATCGCACCCGCGATCGTGAGCGTGATCGCATAGAAGAAGAACGGAGCCGTCAAGGAAATGGACGCAAGAAGTCCACCGACAGCAGGACCGGCCATGCCACCGACGAGGAATCCGCCCTGGTAGAAGCCGACCGAACGACCACGACGGGCCGGATCGGTGGTGCGGAGCAGCAGGGTCATCGCAGCGACGGAGAACATCGCAGAACCGATGCCTCCCACACCACGCAGAACGAGCACCTGCGGATAGTCCACCGCGATCCCGACGAGCCCACTCGACAGAGCGACGATACCGATGCCGATCGCGAGAACCGTTCGTTCGCCGACACGGTCGACGACCCATCCGACGAACGGATTCGCGATCAGCCGCATCAGAGCGAACGCGGAGACGACAGCACCGACCTCGACGTACCCGACGTTGAAGCTCCGAACGAAGACAGGAAGCACGGGTACGACGACACCGAAGCCGAGCATCACGAAGAAGGCAACGACTCCGAGCACACGCACGTCACGAGGCAGAGGAACCCGATCCCCAGCGCGACCGAAGGAAGCGAGCCGACGAACGCGGACGAAGAGACGACGAGCCATGGAACGGATGAACCCTGTTTCTTGGAGGAGAGCACGAGCTTGGGAGGGACACGTTACTGGGTGGGGCACGCTGCTTGGAGGAAAGCACGGCACTCGGAAAGCCATCGTCCAGTCGCTGAACTCGTTGCCCTTCGACAGGCTCAGGGACCGGCAGCACACCCTTCGACAGGCTCAGGGACCGGCAGCACACCCTTCGACACGCTCAGCGAGCCGGAGGTCAGCTGGCGAGGACCTGAGCGACGGAAGCAGGATCGGCGAGCACAGGAGCGAACGCGAGCTGAGCAGCACCGACGATGAGCAGATCGCCACCGAGCGCAGCACGAGTGATGGTGACGTCGTCACGAGGGCCGATCATCGCGGTTCGAGCGACAGCACTCTCCAACCGCTCAGGAGCCACCTCCGACAGCGCTCCGAGGAACCCACCGAGCACAACGAGACGAGGGTTGAAGACGTTGACGATGTTGCGGAGCGCCACGCCCAGATAGTCGAGCTGACGGTCGACCACCGAAGCGACAGCAGGATCGACGGCATCAGGATCACGGTACGCGTCGAGAAGGACCGCTTCGAGATCATTGCCTCGATGGCTCTCGAGTCCCAGGACATCGAGCAGAGCACCACGCGTCACCTCGGTTTCGAGGCATCCGACCGCACCACAGTGGCATACGAGCCCAGCACTGTTGACGAGCGTGTGCCCGAGTTCACCCGCGTAGCCGCTGACGCCACCGAGGAGCCGCCCATCACTGAGAACGCCACCACCGATGCCGCTCGCACCACCGTTCAGGTACACGAGATCATCGACCCCACGACCCGCACCGAATATGCTCTCCGCGGTCGCGCCGACCGAAGCGTCGTTCGCTGCATGGACGGGGAGCCCGAGCGCATCGTGCAGCATCCGGGAGATCGGCTCGTCGTGCCACCCGAGGTGAGGAGCGAGCGTGACGAGTCCATCGCTCGCACGGACGAGACCGGGAACGGCAAGACCGACACCGACCGTGTCGTAGACCTGATCGAGCTCATCCCGCATCCCGGCGACGACGGCGGAGACGATGTTCACCACCTCAGCGGCAGACGGGATGCGAGTCGTGTCGTAGCGGATGCGCTTGATGACCTGACCGCCGAGACCGACGAGACCGATGGTCACCGCATCGAGTTCCGGATTGACGGCGAGCGCCACGGTCTTCCGACTCGGAACGATGACCGGTGAAGGACGTCCGACCTGCTTCGTTCCGCTCGGCTCCGCTTCAGTCACGAGACGGAGGCTCACGAGCTCTGCGACGAGCGCACCGATGGTCGACCGGTTCAGTCCGGTTTCACGCGTCAGTTGCGCACGGGAGACGGCACCACTCGTGTGGACGATCTCGAGGACTGCCGAGAGGTTGTTCCGGCGGACGTCGTCGAGGTTGTTGCCCTTGATGGGTGTCCGTGCCTGCCCGGCGCCCTTCGGCCCTGCATCCTGCGACTGTGCAGCCTGTACCGGGGAGGAGTCTTCGACGCCGGAGGTGGACATCCAGCATCCTTTCTCTTCATCACCGGTGTTTCGTCGTCACCGGTGCTGGTGCTCCGACGACACCGTCGGCGCCGTCGATCCCACCGCGCGGGGAGACCTTCACACTGTACGCCTGCGCCGGACGCACGGAAGCCATCGCGGCCGTGACCGCTGCAGGATCGGCGAGGACACCGGAGAAGGCGAGCTCAGCCGCACCGATCATCAGGAGGTCGGATCCCAACTGAGCGCGATGGATCGTGACGCCGTCTGCAGGGCCGGTGAGCGCTTCGGAGAGGACAAGATCGGTGAGTCGTTGCTCGTCGAGCGCGAAGAGCGTCGCGAGGAAGCCACCGAGGACGATGCGTTCGGGATTGCAGACGTTGACGACACCACGGAGGGTGACGGCGAGATAGTCGAGTTGCCGCTGCACCTCCGCGGCGACGGCGGGATCGGTCGATGCGGCGAGGGCACGCTCGAGGTCATCGCTGTCGCCGCCGTCGAGACCGACGACCTCGAGGAGGCGGGCGCGACTGACCTCCGTCTCGAGGCATCCGACGGCACCGCAGTGGCAGAGCCGACCACCGGAGCGGACGAGCGTATGTCCGAGTTCACCCGCATAGCCCGCTGCACCACCGCACAGACTGCCACCGCTGATGATTCCTCCACCGATGCCGCTGGCCCCTCCGTTGAGGTAGACGAGGTCAAGACTCCCCCTCCCTGCTCCGAAGAGGATCTCTCCCCCGGCGCCGAGGGAGGCGTCATTGGAGGCATGGACCGGATAGCCGGTTGCGGTCGCGAGCATCTGAGCGATCGGCTCGTCCGTCCACCCGAGGTGCGGTGCGTAGCCGACGACACCGTCATCCGCACGCACAAGACCGGGAACAGCCACACCGATGCCGACGATGCGATAGGAGGCGTCGAGCTCTGCACGCATCCCGGCGATGACCGCCGCTGCGATGTTCGCGACCTCCTCGGCGGTCGGCAGATGCGCCGTTTCGTAGCGGATGCGTTTGATGACCGTCCCACCGAGCCCGACGAGACCGATCGTGATCGCATCGACCTCCGGATTGACGGCGAGCGCAGCGGTGGCTGGATCCGCGTGCACGAGAGGACTGGGCCTCCCCACACCGGTACTGCTGCCCGGTGCCGTCTCATATACGAGGCCGAGCTCACCGAGCTGGCCGATGAGCGTTCCGACCGTCGATCGGTTCAGCCCCGTCGCCCTGGCGAGTTCGGCTCTCGTCAACGTGCCCTGGTGGTGTACGAGGGACAGCACGAGCGACAGGTTGGTCCGACGGGTGTGGTCGTTCGTGGTCGCGGCACGCGCTTCACCGAACAGTGGTGGTTCGGTCCTGGACATCGGTCCCCTGTCTTCGGCTCTCATGAGATCGGTGAGCGGAGGCACAGCTGCGCCGAGGCGGCTGCGATCCAGCCGCCCCGGTGCCTCACGCGCGTGCGCTCAGCGCGTGCTGAACGCCGAGTCGAACGCGGCCGTCGGCGCTTCGAAGGCGAGCCGCTTCACGAACGCCAGGGCTTCAGGAGCGCCGAGCAGTCGGTCCATGCCCGCGTCCTCCCATTCGACGGAGATGGGACCGTCGTAGCCGATCGAGTTGAGCGCACGGAAGCTCATCTCCCAGGGGACGTCACCGTGACCGGTGGACACGAAGTCCCAGCCGCGGTGGAGGTCCGCCCAGGCGAGGTGGGAGCCGAGCCGACCGTTGCGACCGTTGCCCGTGTTCATCTTCACGTCCTTGCAGTCGACGTGGTAGATCAGCTCACCGAACTCGAGGATGAAGGCAACCGGATCGAGTTCCTGCCAGACGAAGTGACTGGGGTCCCAGTTGAGACCGAAGGCCTTCCGATGCCCGATGGCCTCGAGCGTCCGTACCGTTGTCCAGTAGTCGTAGGCGATCTCGGACGGGTGGACCTCGTGGGCGAACCGGACGCCGACCTCGTCGAACACGTCGAGGATCGGGTTCCAGCGATCGGCAAAGTCCTGATACCCCGCGTCGACCGCTTCCTGTGACACGGGAGGGAACATCGCGACGTACTTCCAGATGCTGGAACCCGTGAATCCGACGACGGTCTCGACGCCGAGCTTCGCCGCGAGGCGAGCCGTGTTCTTCATCTCCTCCGCGGCACGCTGACGGACGCCCTCAGGGTCTCCATCACCCCAGACCACATCGGGCAGGATGTCACGATGACGCTGATCGATGGGATCGTCGCACACCGCCTGCCCCTTCAGGTGATTGGAGATCGCGAACACCTGGAGTCCGTGACGTTCGAGCGTCGCGAGCTTGCCCGCGACGTACTCCTCGTCGTCCCAGCGCCACGGGTCCAGATGATCGCCCCAACAGGCGATCTCGAGGCCGTCATAGCCCCAGCCCGCTGCGAGCGAGCAGACCTCTTCGAACGGAAGGTCGGCCCACTGGCCGGTGAACAGGGTGATCGGTCGTGCCATGGTGTTCTGCTCCTAGGTCTCGTGGAGGTGTTTCGGGGAGAGGGTTCGGAAGGATCGTTCCGGGAGAAGGATTCCGGGAAGTGATCCCGGTGACATGATCCCGGCGACGTGGTCCCGGTGTCTCAGACTCGATCGGCAGTGACCGGAGTCCAGACGCTGTTGTTGGCCGAGCTCGTCTCGACGGCATCAAGGACACGCTGCACCTGGAGCCCGTCGGCGAAGGACGGCTCCGGTTGCACACCGGCCGCGATCGCTTCGACGAAGTCGCGCGCCTGGTGGGAGAACCCGTGCTCGTAGCCGAGCAGGTGACCGGCCGGCCACCAGGCCGAGATGTAGGGGTGTTCCGGCTCCGTGACGAGGATCGTCGTGAAGCCCTGTTCGCCGGCGGGAGCCGTCGCGTCGTAGAGCTGCAGGCTGTTCAGCTGTTCGAGGTCGAAGGAGATCGCACCTGCGGAGCCGGCGATCTCGATGCGAAGGGCGTTCTTGCGGCCCGTACTGAAGCGCGTCGCTTCGAACGACCCGAGGACACCGTTCTCGAACCGTCCGGTGAAGAGGGCGACGTCGTCGACGGTGACGGTGCCGCTGGCCGTGCTCGAGCTCGTGCCTGCACCTGCAGACCCGGCACCCGTCTGTCCACCCGTCAGTCCACCAGCGGATGCCGACAGCCCACGACCGTCGGCTTCGAGAGGCCGCTCGGTCACGAGCGTCTCGAGGACACCGGACACGGAGGCGAGCCGAAGACCGGTGATGAACTGAGCGAGGTCCACGGCATGCGCACCGATGTCGCCGAGCGCACCGGAGCCGGCGAGCTGCTTGTCGAGGCGCCAGGTCATCGGGCTCTGCTCGTCGATGAGCCAGTCCTGCAGATAGGACGCACGCACCTGACGGATCCGACCGATGCGACCGGAGGCGACGAGGTCCCGAGCGAACGTCGCCGCGGGAACCCGACGATACGTGAAGCCCACCATCGCGAGGACACCGCGCTCGACGGCACGAGCCGCGGCCTCCGTCATCGCTTCGGCCTCGGCGACGGTGTTGGCGAGAGGTTTCTCACAGAGGACGTGCTTGCCGGCCTCGAGCGCAGCGATCGCGATCTCGGCGTGGGAGTCCCCCGGAGTGACGATGTCGACGACATCGATGTCGTCCCGGGCGATGACCTCACGCCAGTCGGTCGAGGACTCCGCCCAGCCCCAGTTGTCGGCGGCAGCGGCCGTGCGAGCGGTATCGCGACCGACGAGGACGGCCATCTCCGGCTGGGCACTGAGGTCGAAGAATCGAGGAGCGACCCTCCATCCCTGCGAGTGCGCTGCTCCCATGAAGCCGACGCCGATCATCGCGACCCGAAGTCCGGGTCCTGGTTCACTCACGGTCACGCTGCTGCTCTCTTTCTGTGGTGTGTGGATGCGTCTGGTACAGGTGGTGGAGTTCGGGTGCCGTCCCGGTCGTGGAACGGCACCCGAGCGGCCGGGCACCAGATCGGTGCGGCTGCTTAGCTCTCGAAAGCGCTCGGCAGGTAGACGTCCACATTCTCTTTCGTGACGACCGGTGCGAACAGCTGCACCTTGCGGGGAACGCTCGACTCGACGAGGTCGCTCATGCCCTTGCCCTGCACGATGAGGCGAGCGAGCGCGATGCCGTCTGCGGCCTGCGTTGACGGGTAGATGACCGTCGCCTTGAGAACCGTGTCGTCGGCCTTGATGGAACGCATGACGTTCGCGGATCCGGCGCCGCCGACCATGAAGAACTCGGAACGACCCGCAGCGTCGATGGCTGCGAGGACGCCGACGCCCTGGTCGTCGTCGTGGTTCCAGATGGCGTCGATCTTGGGTGCGGAGGCGAGGAGCTGCGATGCTGCAGCCTCACCGCCCTGGACCGTGAAGTCGGCTGCGACGCGGTTCGTCACGTCGAGACCGCAGTCATCGAGCGCGTCCTTGAAGCCCTTGCTGCGTTCCTGCGTGAGCGGAAGGCTGTCGATGCCGGCGATCTCGGCGACGACGGCGTCCTTCTTGCCGTCGAGCTGCTCGCAGATGTACGTACCGGCGCTCACGCCCATGCCGTAGTTGTCGCCGAGGATCGTCGTGCGTGCGGCGAAGGTGCTCGAGAACTCCCGGTCGACGTTGATGACGGGAATGCCCGCCTGCATGGCCTTGATGGCGACGTCGGTGAGTGCTGCACCGTCGGTCGGCAGGAGGACGATGGCGTCGACCTTGTCGTTGATGAAGGTCTCGACCTGGCTGATCTGCAGGTTGGCGTCGTTGGTGCCCTCGGCGACGACGAGGTTGACGTCACTGTACTTCTTCGCTTCGGCGAGGGCGGCAGTGTTGATGGCGCCGAGCCAACCGTGGTCGGCGGCAGGACCGGAGAAGCCGATCGTGATCGTGTCTCCGGCCTTGGCGTTGTCCTCGGCGGAGTTGCCCGCCGGGGCAGAGGTGGATTCGGTCGTCCCGGCCGTACACGAGGTCATGAGACCGATGACGGCGAGCGAAGCGCCCGAAGCGATCAGCAGCCGACGGCGCAGCGTGCGTGATGCAAGCATGTGTTTCCTCCTGGGTGAATGCACGTGGCTGCAGCTGAGTGCGGCCCCATGCGGTGAATGCGGGTGAGAGTGCAGTGCGCGCCAACGAGGAGGGTGCATTGGCGAGCTGCGGCACAGGGGGTTCATGCCGTCGTCTCGACGAGAGTCCACATTGACGTTTGATGCAACATAACAGACTTCTGCACCGAGTGTTGGATTAATTTCGGTCACTTTTCAGCAACGGCTTCCTCGGCATGGTGGACGACAACAAACCGCGCGACGTCGAGATACTTCAGTGCAACACCGGCTCACCGACGGGCATTCGCGAGCATAATCGCGATTCTCGGGCAGAACGAATCCGCGGGAAGCCCCTGTTCGAGCGCCATCGCAACAATTGCGTGCACAGCCACAACAATTCTGTTATGTTGCCTCCATGATCAACGACGACCATGCTGCGGCGTCGGGCCAGGAGCCCGAAGCTCGAGCACCACATCAGCAGGCATCGCCCCTGCCAGCTCCGCTCCTGCAGGTGCGCGGCCTCACCAAGAGCTTCGCCGGAGTCCAGGCGCTGAAAGGCGTCGACCTCGATGTCATCCCGGGAGAGGTCCATTGCGTCCTCGGTCAGAACGGCGCCGGCAAGTCGACGCTCATCAAGACGCTCTCCGGCGTCCACCAGCCCGACGGAGGAACCATCACCTGGCAGGGCGAGACGCTCGCCATCACCGATCCCGTCGCGGGACTCGGACTCGGCATCGCCACGATGTACCAGGAACTCGACGTCGTCGACGGCCTCACCGTCGCCGAGAACATCTTCCTGGGTCACGAGTACTCGACGGCCGGCGTGACCGACCGCCGGACGACGAACAAGCGGGCTCGCGAGATCATGACGCGCCTCGGTCACGGCAGCATCCCACCGACCCGCGAGGTCGCCCACCTGTCCGCCGCCAACAAACAGATCGTCAGCATGGCGAGAGCACTGTCCCACGACACGAAGCTCATCATCATGGACGAACCGAGCGCGGTCCTCGACTCCGAGGAGGTCAAGAACCTGTTCCGCGTGGTCCGGGAACTGACGGCAGCAGGCATCGCGGTCATCTACATCTCGCACCGCCTCGAGGAGATCCGCCAGATCGGCGACCGGATCACGGTCATCAAAGACGGCGCGAGCGTCGCGAACAACCTGCCCGTCGACGACACGCCGACGGCGGAGCTGATCAAGCTCATGACGGGTCGCTCCGTGACCAACATCTTCCCGGCCGCGACCCCGATCGCCGCGGACGCGCCCATCCTCCTCTCGGTCGAAGGGCTGAGCCTCGACGGCGTCTTCCGCGACGTGAGCTTCGACGTCAGAGCCGGTGAGATCGTCGGGCTCGCAGGTCTCGTCGGCTCCGGTCGCTCCGAGATCATCGAGACCGTCTACGGAGCCAGGAGAGCGAGCTCAGGGACCGTTCGTGTCGACGGGAAGGCACTCCCCGCCGGTTCCGTCCGAGCGGGAGTCCACGCCGGCATGGGCCTCTCCCCCGAGGAACGCAAGAGCCAGGGGCTCATCCTCGACCAGCCCGTCTACCGCAACGTGACGCTCGCCACCTTCACCCGGTGGGCGCGCTTCGGATTCCTCAACGAACGTGAAGAACGCTCCGTCGCACGCACGGAACTCGAATCGCTCGAACTCCGTCCGGCAGACCCCGACCGCGCAGCACGGACGCTCTCCGGCGGAAACCAACAGAAAATCCTCCTCGCCCGTTGGCTCGTCCACGGCACACGAGTGCTCCTGCTCGACGAACCCACACGAGGCGTCGACGTCGGAGCCAGAGCGGAGATCTACTCGCTCATCCGTGCGCTCGCGAAAGCGGGAACGGCCGTCGTCGTCATCTCGAGCGAGATCGACGAGGTGCTCGGCCTGTCCGACCGCGTCCTCGTGATCGCCGAAGGACGAGTCGTCCACACGACCGCAACGAGCGAGATCGACGAACACGGCGTCCTCGACCTCGTGATGCAGGGCAGCGCAGCATGATGCAGCGCACCGCTCGGCCCCCAGCGCACAGCAGAATCGCAGCCCCAACCCGAATCCCAGTGAGCACCATCCTCGAGAAAGCGAGCGTCGCGTGAGCGAGCACACCACAGCGGCCGGACAGGTCACCCTCGACCCGTCCGGCGGACCCGCGCCGCACTCCGGCGACACCGGAAGCACCTCCGGAAACGTCTTCAGCCGACTGTTCGGCGGTTCCGCCGCACGCAGCATCGGCCTCATCATCGCCCTCGTGGTGCTGTTCATCGTCGGCACGATCACCGCTGGAGACCGCTTCGCGAACATCGAGAACGTCCTCACGATCGTCCGCTACGCCTCCATCATCGGCGTCGTCAGCATCGGCATGACCTTCGTGATCACGGCGGGAGGCATCGACCTGTCCGTCGGTTCCGTCCTCGGCCTCTCCTCCGTCGTCGCGACGATGGCGTGGGTGCAGCAGTTCGCGAACCAGACGAGCTGGGTCTTCATGGTCGTCATCGCCCTCGCGGTCGGTGCAGGCGCAGGCCTCATCAACGGGGTCGTGATCGCTTACGGCAACGTCGTGGCGTTCATCGCGACCCTCGCCATGCTCGTCGCGGCGAAGGGACTCGCGGAAGTGCTCGCGAACAGGACGACCCAGATCGTGAACGTGAAGGGCTTCCTCGACTTCTTCCGCGGCGACTTCCTCGGTATCCCAGTCCTCATCTGGATCTTCATCGTCGTCGTGGTGGCGGGGTGGTTCCTCCTCAACCGAACGACGTTCGGCCGTCGCACGGTCGCGATCGGCGGCAATCTCGAAGCCGCACGACTGGCAGGCATCAAGGTCAAGCGACACCTCGTGTACCTGTACGTCCTCGCTGGCCTCACCGCCGGCATCGCAGGGCTCATGATGCTCGGTCGGACGACCGCTGGAACCTCCACCCACGGCACGTTGTACGAGCTCGACGCGATCGCAGCCGTCGTCGTCGGTGGAACACTGCTCATCGGTGGACGCGGAACGATCATGGGCACCGTCCTCGGTGTGCTCATCTTCGCGACCCTCACGAACGTCTTCACGCAGAACAACCTGTCCACCTCGGTGCAGGCCATCGCGAAGGGCGTCATCATCGTCGCCGCCGTGCTCCTGCAGCAGCGCTTCGCCGCTCGGGCGAAACGGGGCGGTTGAGCGCACCGCGCCAGCCCACTGCTCCACCAACGCAGCTTCGCTCTCCACCCAGAACACCGCAGAACACCCAGAACACCCAGAACACCACAGAACACCCAGAACACCCAGAACACCCAGCAGAGCACGCTCTGCCGAACAGAAAAGACCAGTTCATGACGATCACTCCCACCCGCGCCGACCGCTTCGCATTCGGCCTCTGGACCTTCGGGTACAACGGAACGGACCCCTTCGGTCCAGCGACCCGACCGGCCGTCGACGTGGTCGAGGGCATCAACAAACTGTCCGAGCTCGGCGCATATGGGCTGACCTTCCACGACGACGACCTCTTCGCCTTCGGCTCGACCGATGCGGAACGCCAGAAGCAGATCGACCGGATGAAGCAGGCGCTCGCCGACACCGGCATCGTCGTCCCGATGGTCACGACGAACCTCTTCAGCGCACCCGTCTTCAAAGACGGCGGCTTCACCTCGAACGACCGCGGCGTCCGGCGCTTCGCGCTTCGGAAGGTCATGCGGAACGTCGACCTCGCCGCAGAACTCGGCGCCAAGACCTTCGTCATGTGGGGCGGTCGGGAAGGCGCCGAGTACGACACCGCGAAGGACGTGCAGAGCGCACTCGAGCGCTACCGTGAAGCCGTCGACCTCCTCGCGCAGTACACGGAGGACAAGGGCTACGGCATCAAGTTCGCGATCGAGCCGAAGCCGAACGAACCGCGCGGCGACATCCTCCTCCCCACCCTCGGCCACGCTCTCGCGTTCATCTCCACGCTCGAACGCCCGGAGCTCTTCGGCGTGAACCCGGAGGTCGGGCACGAGCAGATGGCCGGGCTCAACTACACGGCCGGCATCGCCCAGGCGCTCTACCAGGGCAAGCTCTTCCACATCGACCTCAACGGTCAGCGCGGCATCAAGTACGACCAGGACCTCGTCTTCGGCCACGGCGACGTGCAGAACGCGTTCTCGCTCGTCGACCTCCTCGAGCACGGAGGCCCCGGCGGAGGCCCGTCCTACACCGGTCCGCGACACTTCGACTACAAGCCGTCCCGCACCGAGGACATCGACGGCGTGTGGGAGTCGGTCAAGGCGAACATGCGCATGTACCTCCTCCTCAAGGAGCGCACGGAAGCGTTCCGTGCGGACCCTGACGTGCAGGAGGCACTGCTCGCCGCCCGTGTCGCCGAGCTCGCCCAGCCGACGCTCAACGCCGGGGAGTCGTACGACGACTTCCTCGCCGACCGCAGCGCCTACGAGGACTACGACGCAGAAGCGCACTTCGGTGGCAACGGCTACGGCTTCGTCCGTCTGCAGCAGCTGACGATCGAGCACCTCATGGGAGCACGGGGCTAACACCTCCCCCGGAACACGATGGCGCCGCCGGCTCACCGGCGGCGCCATCGCACCGTGCGCACCACCACCAGCGCACCACGACCAGGACACCACCACCAGGACACCCACCAGCACAGAACAGGGGCCATCCCGTGACACTCGTCGCAGGCGTCGATTCGTCGACACAGAGCTGCAAGGTCGTCATCCGCGACGCCGACACCGGAGCACTCGTCCGCGAAGGACGAGCGACCCACCCGACAGGGACGGAAGTGGACCCCGCAGCCTGGTGGGACGCGTTGCAAGCCGCGATCATCGATGCGGGAGGGCTCGACGATGTTGCAGCGCTCGCGGTGTGCGGACAGCAGCACGGCCTCGTCACGCTCGACGCGAACGGTCGGGTCATCCGTCCGGCACTGCTCTGGAACGACACGAGGTCGGCTCCGGCGGCCCTCGACCTCATCGACGAGCTCGGGGCGGATGCCCTCGCGACGCGAAGCGGATCGGTCCCCGTCGCCTCCTTCACCTCGACGAAATTGCGCTGGCTCCGCGATGCGGAACCCGACAACGCCGCCCGGGTCGCTGCGGTCGCGCTCCCCCACGACTGGCTCACCTGGCGCCTTCTCGGTCACGGACCGAACACGACCGCTGCGGAACGGACCGAGAACCCGGCGGGACCGGATCTCGGCGCGCTCACGACCGACCGGTCCGACGCGAGTGGCACAGGCTACTGGAGCCCCGTCACCGACGACTACGACCGCGAACTCGTCGACCTCGCGCTCGGCCACGCAGCGGTCCTCCCGCGCATCCTCGGTCCCGGCGAACGAGCGGGCGTCACGCCGGACGGCGCGTCCGGCACTCTCCCCGCCGGCATCATCCCCGCCGGAATCGTCATCGCTGCAGGGGCGGGCGACAACGCGGGGGCGGCTCTGGGACTCGGCGCACGAGCCGGCGACGTCGTCGTGTCGATCGGGACGAGCGGGACCGTGTTCGCGGTGACGCCGGACCCCGTCACCGACGTGACCGGAGCGGTCGCCGGGTTCGCGGACGCGAGCGGACAATTCCTCCCCCTCGTCGCGACGCTCAATGCGGCACGGGTGCTCGGCTCGGTCTCAGAGCTCCTCGGCGTCGACCACGCCGACTTCGCCGACCTCGCGCTCTCGGCCGAACCCGGTGCGGACGGAGTCGTCCTCGTCCCCTACTTCGCAGGCGAACGCACTCCGAACCTGCCCGATGCGACCGCGAGCTTCACGGGGCTCACCATCGGTTCGACGACACGGGCGAACGTCGCCCGTGCAGCGATCGAGGGGATGCTGTGCGGTCTCGCAGCGGGGCTCGACGCGGTACGAGCCGTCGGCGTGCAGGACACCAGACTCCTGCTCGTCGGTGGAGCGGCCCAGAACCCGGCCGTGCAACGGATCGCAGCACAGGTGTTCGACACCCCGATCGTGATCCCGAAGCCCGGCGAGTACGTCGCAGACGGAGGCGCGGTCCAGGCCGTGTGGGCACTCACGGGCTCCCGCCCGGAATGGCCCCTCGACGTCGTGGCGGAACCCGCCCCGGACCATCGGGCCGTGATCCGCGAGCAGTACGCGGCTGCTGCCGCGGCGGCCACCGCGGCGGCGGCCGGTTCCTCGGCGTCCGGTCTCGCCGACCGTGAAGCCGTGCTCGTGTAGCCGTGCTCGCGTCGGGGTGCTCGTGTCGGGGTGCTCGCGTCGGGGCGCACAAGCCCTGGCGCGGCGGGCCTCGTCCCACGAGACTGGAACCATGCCGGAACTTCCCGAAGTCCATGCGCTCGTCACCGATCTGAGTGCTCGACTGACCGGTCGGGTCATCGAGCGGCTCGACGTCGTCTCTTTCGCCGCGCTCAAGACCTTCGACCCGCCGGTGTCCGCCATCGCCGGCGGGACGATCACAGGCGTTCTGCGGCACGGCAAGTTCCTCGACATCGCGATCGCTCCGGATGCCGCGGGCAGCGTCCTGCACCTCGTCCTCCACCTGGCGCGCGCCGGCGGGATCCGCTGGCGGGACGGCGCACCGAAGCCGCCGACGGGACGAGCTGGTCGAGGCCCTCTGGCTGCTCGGCTCATACTGTCAGCACCACAGCCGGGATCGGGCGTCGACATCACGGAGGCCGGAACGAAGAAGCGTCTCGCGATCTGGCTCGTCGCGGATCCGGCATCGGTCCCGGCGATCGCGAACCTCGGGCCGGACCCGCTCGGCGACGCATTCACGGAGGCCGTGTTCCAGCGGATCCTCGCCGGAGCCGGCCGATCGCAGATCAAGAAGCTGCTCCGGAACCAGTCCGTGATCGCCGGCATCGGGAACGCGTACTCGGACGAGATCCTGCACGCCGCCCGGATGTCACCGTTCACGCCGGCGGACATGGCTGAGGACGACGTCTCCCGCCTCTATGCCGCGATGCAGAGCACGCTCCGCGGCGCGATCGAGCATTCGGACGGCCTGGCGGCATCCGAGCTCAAGCGGGAGAAGCACACGAGCATGCAGGTCCACGGGCGGACCGGCGAAGCGTGCCCGGTGTGCGGAGACACCGTCAGACAGGTGATCTACACGGATTCGACCCTCCAGTACTGTCCCACCTGCCAGACGGGCGGGAAGCCACTGGCAGATCGGGTGTTGTCGAGACTGTTGAAGTAGCCGGCCGGAATCGACCCGTCACCGCACTCGGGTCCGGCAAGATGAGACCATGTCGACACACCTCAGCCGGTTGCAACGGCTGCATGCCCCCACCGCGACCCACGCCGAACTCCTCGAGGTCGGCAGAGCGGAACGCGGCGACGTCCCGCGATCCGCCCACGCGGAGTACCGGACGGGCGATCGCGACCCCCTCGTCATCCTCGCCGAGCAGAACGCGACGCGGGTGCCGAGCCTCGTGCCGCTGCGGATGGGGCGGATGCTCGCGAACCCGTTCACCTTCTACCGGGGAACCGCAGCGATCATGGCAGCGGACCTCGCGAGGAACGCCTCGACGGACATCCCCGTCGTCGCCTGCGGTGACGCCCACATCAGCAACTTCGGCTTCTTCGCCTCCCCGCAGCGCAGCCTCGTGTTCGATCTCAACGACTTCGACGAAGCAGCACCAGCGCCCTGGGAGTGGGACCTCAAACGTCTCCTCACGAGCGTCGTCGTGAGCGGTCAGCACTCGCGCTTCGCCGAGGCCGACATCCGTTCCGCCGCGCTCGGGGCGGCACGGGTGTACCGCGAGTCGATCAACGCACTCATGTCGAGCGATGCGCTCCGCCGCTACTACTCGCTCGCCGACATCGAGACGATCCGAGCGCAGGTCGGCAAGGAGGGACGGAAGATCCTCACGAAGGCCGCACGGCAGGCCGAGCGACGGACCTCCGCCGCCTACGTCGAGAAGATCACGAGCCGGGCTGCCGACGGCACGCGGGTCCTGATCGAGAACCCACCGGTGCTCACCCACGTGCCCGAGGCGTCGGAGACCGACATCGAGGCCCTCTTCGAACAGTATCGAGAGTCGGTTCCGAAGGACGTGGCCCACCTGCTGTCGCAGTTCACCCTGACGGACCTGGCGATGCGGGTCGTCGGCGTCGGGAGCGTCGGAACCAGGTGCTTCATCCTCATGCTCACGGGACCGAATCGGGAGTCGCTCGTCCTGCAGATCAAGGAGGCGCCGATGTCGGTCCTCCAGCGGTACGGCGGCATCGCTCCTGATGCGGTCCCGTCCGCCGACTGGACGGTCGGCGCCGGCCTCATCGGCGGAGGAGAGATCGACGCTCTCACGCACGTTCCCAACGAAGGACGACGAGTCGTCGGGAATCAGCGCATCCTGCAGGCGGTCTCCGATCCGTTCCTCGGCTTCCTCCGCAGCACGGGCAAGCTCGGTGCGACCGATGATGCGACGCACCACGACTTCTACGTCCGCCAGTTCCGCGACAAGAAGGGGTCGATCGATCCAGAGACGCTGAATCCGGCAGCGTTCACGACGTACGTGGAGGGGTGCGCCATCCTCCTCGCCAGGGCTCACGCCCAGAGTGCGAACGCCTCCGCCGTCGCGGGCTACCTGGGCCGTTCCGACCGCTTCGACCGAGCCGTCGTCGAGTGGTCCTTCGGCTACGCGGCGCAGTCGCTGCGTGACTTCGAGCGACTCCGCGATGCTGCCGAGAGCGGCGAGGTCGAGGTCGTCGTCGAGGGGCGCTAGCGCGGCCGGATGTGTAACGGTCACATTTCGCGCGCATTACCTCTCCGCGCCAAATTAAGACCACATCTGTACCACACGGGCGATTGGGTGTAAGAATGACTCCACCGCGGGTAAACGGTTTCCCGACTCGGTACCGACGCGGCGATCTCATCCGAACCCGAGCACCCCCCACGCAAGGAATGACGCACTCAATGACGACAGCGGCACTCGCAGCAAACTCCGGCAACCGACTGAAACGAACACTCGGGACGCCAGCCCTCCTGCTCTTCGGCCTCGCCTACATGCTTCCCCTCGCGGTGTTCACCACCTACGGCCTCGTGACCGAGATGACGTCAGGCCACCTCGCCGGCGCGTACATCGTGACGACGATCGTGATGCTCTTCACCGCCAACAGCTACGCCAACATGGTTCGGGCGTACCCCGTCGCGGGTTCGGCGTACACGTACACGCAGCGCACCTTCGGCTCGCACCTCGGCTTCCTCACGGGGTGGACGCTCCTCCTCGACTACTTGGCGCTGCCGCTGCTCAACTACCTCGTGATCGGGATCTACCTGAACGCGTCGTTCCCGGCGATCCCCGTCTGGGTCTTCGTCGTGGCATCGGTGCTCCTCGTGACCGCGTTGAACGTCGTGGGCGTCCTGCTCGTGTCGAGCATCAACCTCGCCCTCGTCGGCGTCCAGCTCGTGTTCCTCGTCGTCTTCGTCACGACGGGCGTCAGCTACCTGAGCGGCGCCGCACAGCCCGCCGACGTCTTCGGTCCGATCTTCGGCGGCGACGCGTCGATCGGCAGCATCGCAGGAGGCGCAGCGGTCCTCGCCCTCGCGTTCCTCGGCTTCGACGCCGTATCGACCCTGTCCGAGGAGGCCAAGGAACCCCGCACGTCGATCCCGCGCGCGATCATCCTCTGCACGCTCGTCGGCGGTCTGCTCTTCACGATCACGGCGTACGTCGCCGGCCTCGTGTTCCCCGACTTCCAGAACTTCCAGAACACCGATTCCGCGGCCCTCGACGTGATGACCCGCATCGGTGGAGCGGCCCTGTTCACATTCTTCACGGCCGCGTACATCGCCGGATCGTTCGCCTCCGCGATCACGTCACAGGCGAGCGTCGCTCGGATCCTGTTCGCGATGGGGCGTGACGGCCAGCTCCCGAAGCGCGTCTTCGCGGTGCTCCACAAGCGCTTCCAGACCCCGTGGATCGCGATCGTCATCGTGGGCGCCGTCGGCCTCTTCGGTGCGCTGTTCATCCCGCTCGACATCGCGGCATCGGTCATCAGCTTCGGAGCGCTCGTCGCCTTCAGCTTCGTGAACCTCGCCGTCGTCAAGCACTACCTCTTCGACAAGGGAGGGCGGGGAGCCAGAGCGATCATCCTCTACGGCGTGATCCCGCTCATCGGCTTCGCGCTCACCGTGTGGCTCTGGACGAGCCTCACGAGCACGACGCTCATCGCCGGTGCGATCTGGGTCGTCGTCGGAGTGGTCATCCTCGCGGCCCTCACGAAGGGCTTCCGCCGGACGCCTCCCGTGATGGACTTCTCCGAGGAGGACCCGGCCGCACTCCAGCCGTCCGCGGAGGTCATTCGCTGACGTCCGGCGTCAGTGTCTCCGGTGCAGCCCGCCCAGTCTCCGGTGCAGCCCGCTCAGTCTCCGGTGCAGCCCGCTCACGACTCCTTCCGAGCGCGACTGGGCTGCACCCGGGGCGGCTCCCCCGGCATCTTCGGGAAGTCAGGCGGGAACGGCAGCTCACCGAGGCCGGCGGCGAGGTCGCGATCCCACCACTCCAGCAGCGCGTCGATGCGACCGGGATGCTCACCCATCCGCGCCCACGGGTCACCGGTCGTACGCAGCCGCTCCGGCACGGTGCGGATCGTCAGAGCCCTCGGATCGACGTCGCGCAGTTCGTCCCACTCCACGGGACAGGACACGGAGGCGTTCGGGAGCGCACGAGGACTGTACGCACCGGCCATCGTCCGATCGCGGTTCGCCTGGTTGTAGTCGACGAAGAGCTTCGTTCCCCGTTCCTCCTTCCACCAATTCGTCGTCACCGTCTCGGGCAGTCGTCGTTCCAGCTCGCGGGCGGCGGCGATGACCGCGTGGCGGACCTCCAGGAACTCGTGGGTCGGTTCGATGGGGGCGAAGACGTGCAGCCCACGATTCCCCGACGTCTTCACGAACGCCTCCAGACCGGCTTCGTCGAGCACCCGACGCAACTCCTCGGCCACCGGAACCGCATCGGAGAAGTCCGTCCCCGGCTGCGGATCGAGGTCGATGCGGAGCTGATCCGGGTCGTCCGGGTCGCCGGCCCTCGACGCCCACGGGTGGAAGACGACGGTGTTCATCTGCACTGCCCATACGATGCCCGCGGCTTCATCGAGGACGAGTTGCGGATGCGATCTTCCGCTCGGGTAGACGACGGGAACCGATCTGACGAAGTCGGGAGCACCCTTCGGCGGATTCTTCGAGAAGAACTGGTCGCCGTCGACGCCACCGGGGAAGCGTTGCAGAGAAATCGGACGATCGCCGTTCGCAGCGAGGAACGCATCCGCGACCTCGATGACGTACTCCGCGAGGTCGCGTTTCGTGAGCCCGATCTCCGGCCAGAGCACCCGATCGGGACTCGACAACCGCACCTCCCTCTCGCCGTGTGGGCCGGGAACGCTCAGGTGGACCGCCGTGTCTGCCATGGCAGCACCATACGCCTGTGCTTCGCGCGAGCCCAGAAGGAGCCCAGAAGGAGCCCAGAAGGAGCCCAGAAGGAGCCCAGAAGGAGCCCAGAAGGAGCCCAGAAGAAGCGCACCACGAGCGCAGCACGAGCGCAGCACGAGCAGTCCGGGGACCCGCAGGTGGACCGCACCGTCCGCCACCGCAGCCCCTCCTCCTGTGCTCAACTTGAGCCATGCCGACATCATCCGATCAGACTGCCGACGCGCGAGCCTTCGCCAGACTCCACGTGCCCGGTGACCCGCTCGTCCTGCCGAACGCATGGGATGCGGCCTCTGCACGCATCGTCGCAGCCGCGGGCGCACGGGCCGTCGCGACGACGAGTGCCGGTGTCGCCTGGTCGCTCGGCGCAACCGACGGCGAAGGAGTCACGAGATCGCTCGCGCTCGAGGCAGTCGCGCGGATCGTGCACGCCGTCGACCTCCCCGTGACTGCCGACATCGAACGAGGGTTCGGCGACGGACCGTCGGACGTCGGCGACACGGTCGCTTGGTCCATTGCATCCGGGGTCGTCGGCGTCAACCTCGAGGATTCGCTCCGACCGATCGACGAACAGGTCTTGAGGCTCCAGGCCGCCCGCGCCGCCGCGGACGATGCGGGAATCCCCCTCTTCATCAATGCACGGATCGACACGCATCGACTTCCCGACACCGCCTGGCTCGACGAGACGGTCGCGAGGGCACGTGCGTACAGGGCGGCGGGAGCCAGCGGAGTGTTCGTCCTCGGCGCGCTCCGAGCCGAAGCGGTCCGAGCGCTCGTGACGGCGGTCGACGTCCCCGTGAACGTCGCATACGGCCCGGGGACGTTGTCCGTCCATGAGCTCGCCGCCGCGGGAGCCGCACGGATCAGCGCCGGATCCTCGATCGCCGAAGCCGCCTACGGGCTCGTCGGCGATCTGGCCGGAGCGATGCTCGACCCCGCCGGGACGGCGACCGCGACCGCCCCGACAGTGAGCTACAGCGAGCTCAACCGCATCCTCGGCTGACCGATCCGGCCCACTCGGATTGCCGGTCTCGGCACACACACGACAGACTGGGGGTACATGTCCGATCGAGAAGAGCACCAGATGACCGAACCCATCGACTCCCGCGTCGCCGTCTACATCGATTTCGACAACATCGTGATCTCCCGGTACGACCAGGTCCACGGCCGCAGCCAGTTCATGCGCGACAAGCAGAAGGGCTTCAGCCAGGCGGACCGCCAGGCCGATCCCGAGATCGCCGAGAAGCTCAATCGCGCGACGGTCGACATCGGAGCCGTCATCGACTTCGCCTCCTCCTTCGGCACGCTCGTCCTCACCCGCGCCTACGCGGACTGGTCCGCCCAGGTCAACGCGGACTACCGCGGCCAGCTCGTCAGCCGAGCTGTCGACCTCGTCCAGCTCTTCCCCGCTGCCGCCTACGCCAAGAACGGCGCCGACATCCGCCTCGCGGTCGACGCCGTCGAGGACATGTTCCGGCTGCCCGACCTGACGCACGTCGTCATCGTCGCAGGCGACTCCGACTACATCGCCCTCGCCCAGCGCTGCAAGCGACTCGGACGGTACGTCGTCGGCATCGGCGTCGCCGGCTCCACGAGCCGTTCACTCGCCGCCGCGTGCGACGAGTTCGCCACGTACGACGCTCTCCCCGGCGTGAAGCCGATCGCTCCGCCCTCGACCGTCGTCGTCCAGGAGACCGGTGCGAAGTCCGGCCGCAGCGCCAAAGCAGCCAAGGACGCCACCGGCGCCGCAACAGCCGAGAAGCCCGACCTCAAGTCGCGGGCGACCATCCTCCCCACGTTCAGCGCCGAGGCCGGAGCAGGCCCGCAGTCCGACTCCGGGACGATCCCGGAGCCCATGCCGGTCATCGATCACGGGGACGCCGACGATGATGCGGACGGAACCGGAGTCGGCACGGGAGCCGGCGACGACGCAGACGCGGACGGTCCCCGGAAGCGCTCACCCCGACGAGCGAAGTCGCCCGTCCAGCAGCTCGACGACCTCGACCCGGACGCGGAGGACCCCCAGGACATCGCGACGGGGCTCCTCGAACGCGCACTCCGCCTCGGACACGAGAAGGACGACGCCGACTGGCTGCACAGCTCCAACGTCAAGACCCAGATGAAGCGCATGGACCCGTCCTTCAGCGAGAAGGCACTCGGGTTCCGGTCCTTCTCCGACTTCATCAAGTCACGGGACGATGTCGCCGAGCTCGACGAGAGCACGACCGCACGGCTCGTCCGGTTGGCTCCTTCGCTCGCCGACGAGGACTAGGGCGGCGGGTCTCACGCGCTTCGACGGGCTCAGTGACCGGGACAGGCTCAGTGACCGGGACTCCGGTCACTGAGCCTGTCGAAGTGCCCTACTTCGCGCAGGTGGCGTCGTTCGCAGTGCGACCCTTGGCCTGATCGGGCAGCGGGACGGGGACGGTCGTCGCGGGCGTGGTCGAACCGTCGCCCGGCGCACCCGTGGACGCATCGGTCGGCGCATCTGACGGCGTGTCCGTGGACCCGTCGCCCGTGTCCGGCGCCTGGAACGTGAGCGGCTGATCCGCCTTCAGCGCCGCGAAGATCGCTTGCGCCTGGTCGTCGATCGGCTGGACGCGGTTCGGGTCGGCCGGGTAGTCCTCCACGGGCAGCTGGACGAGGACCATCTTGTCGAGGTCGACGTTCGCGAGCGTCCCGGCGAGACCGACGAGCGCTGCGGGCGAACCGAGCCCCTCATCGACCGTGACCGACTTGGTCGCGGCATCGGCCAGGTTGAACAGGGCGATGGGGTTCGAGAGCGTTCCAGCGCTCTTCACCTTGCGGGCGAGTGCAGACAGGAACGTCTGCTGCGCACCGATGCGGCCGAGGTCGCTGCCGTCGCCGAACCCGTGACGGGTGCGGAGGAACGCGAGCGCCTGAGCGCCCTGGATGCTGTGCTCGCCGGCGGTGAGCGACAGACCGGAGTACGGGTCGTCGACGTCCTCGGCGACACACACGTCGACACCGCCGACGGCATCGGTCATCCCGATGACGGCGTCGAAGTCGACGACGATGAAGTGATCGATGTCGAGCCCCGTGAACTGCTTGATCGCGTCGAGCGAGCAGTACGGACCGTGGTCGAGGGCGCCGTTGATCTGGCCGATGCTCTGCGCGTCGACGACCGTCCCGTCAGGATCGGTGCACTCGGGGATCGGCAGCATCGTGTCACGCGGGATGCTGATGAGCGTCGCGTTCTTGTGGTCGGCGGAGACGTGGAGCACCATCATGACGTCGGATCGAGCACCGGCCTCGTCCGCCTGACCGTACTCGCCAGTCGTCTGGCCGGTCCGCGTGTCCGAGCCCATGATGAGCAGGTTGACGGCCCCGTCCCAATTGGGGATGGCGAGGGGCGTCTCACTCTGGCCGGGACGAGCGACGACGTTGTCGGAGATGTTGCCGACGACGCGGAAGTACGTCACGGCGGCGAACGCGATGCCGGCGACGAGGACGACCGCGAGGACGCCGGAGGTCCAACCGATGATCCGCCGACGACGAGTTCGCTTGGCCCGTGTCCGCCTCGCCGCATGCCTCGATGGGAGGACCGCCTGCGGTTCCTGGGCACGTGCAGCGCCTTCGTTCTGATTGGGCGGAGTCGGTCGTCGCACGCAGATCCATTCGCTTCAAGTGATGCTGCGGCCTGGGCGAGGCCACCGGGAGAGCCTACCCATCCGGACCTGAACAGCCTCTGACCGCGCGCGGTGAGTGTGCAGACCACACAGCCCGCTCACACCACACGCACACCCGCACGCCAGACGGCGTTCGTGAGGGGCACACCCGGCCGATAGGCGAGGTGCGTGGCCGATGGAGCGTCGAGCACGTGCAGATCGGCTCGGTGGCCGACCGCGATCGAACCGACGGCTCCGTCGCCGGACGCGCGGCCGAGCGCGAGCGCTCCACCGTATGTCGCGGCGCGAACGGCATCGCTCACACTCAGGCCCATCTGGAGGACCGCGGTGGCGATGCAGAACGCCATCGACGTCGTGTACGACGTCCCCGGGTTGCAGTTGGAAGCGATCGCGACCTGCACGCCGGCGTCCTGCAGTCGTCTCGCCGGAGCGAGCGGCGCACGCGTCGACAGGTCGCAGGCGGGCAGGACGGTCGCGACTGTCCCCCGCTCGCCCGTGCCGGTGCTCGTGTCCCAGCCGGACCAGCTGCCGGCCAGGGCATCGAGGTCGGCGTCGTCGACGAAGTTGCAGTGGTCGACGCTCGCAGCACCGAACTCGACCGCGAGTCGGATCCCCGGTCCGTGGCCCAGTTGATTGCCGTGCACGCGGAGCCCGAGACCGGCCGCACGACTCGCTCTCAGTACCCGACGCGACTGCGCCTCATCGAACGCGCCCCGCTCGCAGAACACGTCCGCCCAGGACACGTGGGGCGCCACCGCCGCGAGCATCGGTCCGCACACGAGATCGACGTACTCGTCCGGATCCATCCCGTCCGGCACGAGGTGTGCACCGAGGAAGGTGGACTCGTCCGCGTGGCCTGCTGCGATCACGGCGCTCCGGCGCTCGTCCTCGACCGTGAGTCCGTACCCCGTCTTCGTCTCGAGGAACGTGGTCCCCTGCGAGAGAGCCTCGTGCACTCGCGCTTCGACGAGGGCGGAGAGCTGCGCATCGCTCGCGAGCCGGGTGGCCCCCGTCGTGACCGCGATGCCGCCTGCCGAATAGCTCTCCCCCGCCATGCGGGCTTCGAACTCGGCCGTCCGGTCGCCGGCGAAGACGAGATGGCTGTGCGAATCGACCCAGCCGGGCAGGAGTGCTCGACCGTCGAGCTCCGTCCGGCGATCCGCGGCGGGCGCCTCGGCCGCCTGACCGATCCACACGATGCGGTCCTCCTCGACGACGATCGCCGCGTCCCGGAGCACCCGGCGCTCGACGTCCTGCGTCATGAGTTCCCCGATGCCTGTGATCAGCTCGGTCACAGCAGCTCCATTCCCGATGCGAGGAGTTCGGCGGGTGCGCCGAGCTCGGCGTGGACACCGTTCCGTGCCATCACCCTGCCACCGATGACCACGGTCCGCACATCGGAGGCGGTCGCGGTGAGCGCGAGCTGTGCGGGATCACCGCCCATCGTTCGGCTCGATGCTGGATCCAGTTCGATGAGGTCGCACGGCGATCCCACGGCGAGCGAGCCGAGGCCCGTGCGGCCGACGCTCGCCGCTCCTCCCGTGCTCACCGCCGCCACCAGTTCGGCCGGGCTGAATCGTCCGCGACGACCCGACCCGAGGCGCTCACCGTGTTCGAGCGCCCGCATCTCGAGGAGGGGATCGACGACGGCGTGCTGGTCGGTGCCGAGGGCGATCGTCGCACCCGCGTCCGCGAGCGCACGTGCGGGACCGATGCCGTCGCCGAGGTCGGCTTCCGTCGTCGGGCACATCACGATCGTCGCCCCGGCCCCTCCGAGCAGCTCGATGTCGTGCTCGGAGAGGTGGGTCGCATGGACGGCCGAGAGTCGAGGGCCGAGCAGACCGTTCGCGGCGAGGAGCTCCGTCGGGGTGAGGCCGGTGGCCGCGAGGCAGGCCTCGTTCTCGGCCGGCTGCTCCGAGAGGTGCACATGGAGCGGGATGTCCGGATGAAGTTCGGCGGCGACGATCGCGAGGTCTGCGGCCGGGACCGCACGGACGGAGTGCAGCGCAGCACCGACCGTCACGAAGCGCGGGTCGTACTCCTCGGCGAAGGCATCTCGGAGACGTCGACCACGACGGAGCCAGGCCTGGATCGACCCGTCGCCAAAGCGCTGTTGTTCTGGACCCAGGCTCGTGCCGAAGCCGCCGGCCAGGCTCGTGCCGAAGCCGCCGGCCAGGTAGGCGGTATCGAGGAGCGTCAGACGGATGCCGGACGCGACCGCAGCGTTCGCGAGCGCACGTTCCATCGCGTGCTCACGAGCTGTCGGCTCCCCGCCGTGCGTCGAGGCTCCGGGCTTCCCGTACGGCGTGCCATCGGTCCGGTGGTGCACGTAGTGGAACTCGGCGACGCTCGTCCAGCCCGCGGCGACCATCTCGGCGTACACCGCCGTCGCGACACGTTCGTAGGAGACGGGTTCGAGACGCGCGGCCTCCTCGTACATGAGCTCACGCCAGGTCCAGAAGCTGCCGCCGTCCCCGTGGGTGCGGCCGCGCAGGAGACGATGGAACGCATGCGAATGGGCGTTGACGCCGGACGGGTACACCACACCATGGAGGACCGTGTCGCCCGGCTCCGCAGCGACACCCGCGGTCACGGAGGCGATCGTCCCGTCCTCGGCGACGGCGATGCGCACGTCGTTCGCGATGCTTCGCCCGATCCAGACCCGATGAGCCCAGACTCGATGAACCCCGACGACAGCCCCGCTCACAGCAGCCCCGCCAGCACTGTCGCGAGCACATCGGCGGAGTCGTCGGCGTCGGCGCGTTCCACGTGTTCCTCCGGCGAGTGCGAGATCCCGGACGGGTTGCGGACGAAGAGCATCGCGCTCGGCACGGAGCCCGCGAGGATGCCGGCGTCGTGTCCGGCACCGCTCCGGAGGACGGGGGCGCCGGGAACCAGCTCGGCCAGTCGACGACCGAGCGCAGGATCGAATCCGACGGTCGGGCTCCAGGACTCCTCCACGACCTCCGCAGTGCAGCCGTGGCGTTCGGCACGGACCGCGGCCTCACGGCTGATCGTCCGGACGAGCTCACGGGTGACGGCGTCGTCCGGGTGTCTGACGTCGATCCAGAGCTCGACCCTGGAGGCGATCACGTTCGTCCCGCCTGGGATCGGTTCGAATCGGCCGACCGTGGCGCGTGCGTCGTCGGTCTGCCTGGCGAGTTCCGCGATCGCTCCGACGACGTCGGCCGCGGCGACGACGGGATCGGCCCGATCCACCATGAGCGTCGTTCCGGCGTGATTTCCCTGCCCGCGGACGACGACCTTCCACCGGCCGTGACCGAGGATCGACGAACCGATCGCGACGGGCTTCCCGAGGTCGACGAGCCCACGACCCTGTTCCACGTGCAGCTCGACGAACTGGCCGATCCTCGCGAGCGCTTCAGGGTCGGCTCCGAGGTGGGCCGGATCCATGCCCGCAGCGGCATACGCCTCCGCGAGCGTCGTCCCGTCGCGGTCGGTGAGCGTCCTGGCCCGGTCGGCGTCGAGCAGTCCCGTGAGCAGTCGCGAACCCAGGCAGGCCACGCCGAACCGCGAGCCCTCCTCTTCCGGGAAGACGACGACGGCGAGGGAGCGCGACGGGGTGACGCCCCGCTCACGCATCCGGTCGATCGCGATGAGCGCCGATGCGACGCCGAGCGGGCCGTCGAAGGCGCCGCCTCCCGGAACCGAGTCGAGGTGGCTGCCGGTGACGAGGGCCCCCGTCATCGGCTCACCCCACCAGGCCCAGATGACGCCGTTGCGGTCGACGTCGACGCCGAGGCCGCGCCGTTCCGCTTCCGCGACGAACCACTCGCGCAGTTCGAGCTCGGCCGCCGAGAACACGGGCCGACGATATCCGCCCGTCGCGCTGTCGCGGCCGAGCGGTTCGATGGCGTCGAGGAGGGAGCTGACGGTGGTCGTGCTCGCACCCGGCATCATCACTTCCCCTCGAATCGCGGCGTCGTCCGTTCGCCGAAGGCACGCATGCCCTCTGCCCGGTCCGCACTCGCGGCGATGAGCGCCGAGAGTGCTCGTTCGTGGGCGACACCGGCGGTGAGCCCGGAGTCGTACGCGGACAGCACGGCGTGCTTCGCCATCCTGGTCGCGAGCGGGGCACCGGCGGCGATCCGCTCCGCGACCGTCCGCGCTTCGGCATCGAGCGCGTCGTCGGCGACGACACGACTGACGATGCCGCTCGCGAGTGCTTCCGCAGCTCCGAGACGACGTCCGGTCAGCACGAGGTCCATCGCCATCGACTTCCCGACGGCGCGAACGATGCGCTGCGTCCCTCCGGCACCGGGGATGATCCCGATGCCCGTCTCAGGGAAGCCGAACTGCGCGCTCTCCCCCGCCACGACGACGTCGCAGATGAGGGCGAGTTCGAAACCTCCGCCGAGGGCGTACCCCGACACGGCCGCGACGAGGGGCAGCCGCACCGCCGCGACGTCATCCCACAGCTCGCTGAAGCCCGCCGTGTAGAGCTCGATCGCTCCAGCATCGCCGAGCGCGCCGATGTCGGCTCCCGCGGCGAATGCACGACGGTCCCCGCGGAGGACGACGACTCTGGTCGTGCCGTCCCGTTCGAGGGCTCGAAGCGTCTCGACGAGGTGTTTCAGCAACTCGCGGTTCAGCGCGTTCCGCTTCTCCGGGCGGTTGAGGGTGACGGTCGCCACGTGCCCGTCCCGCTCGATACGGAGGAGGGGCCGCTCGTGCTGGTCGCTCATGACGTCCTGGCCGCTCATGACGTCCTCCGTTCGGTCAGCAGTCTGACGGTCTCGTCGCGGTGACTGACCGCGGCTGCGATGGCCTCCGACGTCCACTCGTAGAAGCCGCGCCCAGCTTTGGTGCCGAGCGCGCCGTCGGCGACCCGGTCGCGGACGAGGTCCGGAACACCTGCAGCGGTGCTGAGGGCAGGCATGAGCACGGCGGAGACCTTCTCGACCGTGTCGAGTCCGGCGAGGTCCATGAGCTGCAACGGCCCGGAAGCCGACCAGCGGGGGGCGAGCGTCGTCTCGACGGCGCGATCGACGTCCTCGATCGACGCGACACCGGACTCGACGAGGGCGATGGCCTCGCGCAGCATCGCGTACTGGAGGCGGTTCACGACGAAGCCGGGGACGTCCCGACGCACCTCGATGACCTCCTTGCCGATGATCACGCACAGCTCACGGACGCGAGCGACCGTCTCGTCGTCGGTCCCTTCGCCGCGAACGAGTTCGACGAGCGGCATGACCGCGGGCGGGTTGAACCAGTGGAGGCCGACGAACCGCTCCGGACGCCGGAGGCCCGCGGCGATCGAGGTGATCGGGACACTTGAGGTGTTGGTCGTGAGCACGCACTCGTCGGACACGATCGCCTCGATCTCGGCGAACACGGACCGTTTGAGCGCGAGGTCCTCGAGGACGTTCTCGCTCACGAGCTCGGCGCCTCGGACCGCGTCGGCGAGGTCGGTGGTCGTCGCGATCCGCGAGACGGCCGAGCCGATGCGTCCTTCGACGTCCTGCAGCGCACGATCGAGGGTCGCCACGCTCCGCGAGTACAGCGACACCGTGTAGCCCTTCGCCGCGAACACCCCGGCGATCCCGGCGCCCATCGTGCCTGCGCCGACGACGGCGACGCGCCCGGAGCCGGCACCTGCCTGCTGTGATCCCCGGCCCATCAGACGACGCCGTTCTCGTGCAGGGCCCGGATCTCGGCGTCACTGAGCCCCAGCTCGTCGCGGAGGATCGCGTCGGTGTGCTGGCCGAGGGTCGGTGCAACGAGGTCCGGCGCAGCAGACTGCGCACTGAAGTGCACGGGCTGCGGCACGACCTGGACGGTTCCCGCGACCGGGTGTTCGACGGTCTGGACGAGGCCGCGGTGCCTGGCGTGATCGCTCGAGGCGACCTGTCCGATGTCCCAGATGGGCGCAGCGGGGACGCCGGCGGTCTCGAGGACGGTCACGATCTGATCGACGGTGTGCGCTCCGGTCCACTCCTCGATGACGACGCGGAGGTCGTGCTGGTGCCTGAGACGGCCCGGATCGGTCGCGAATCGCGGATCGGCAAGGAGCTCAGGACGTCCCATCGCCGTGGTCAGGCGGACGAAGAGCGGATCGTTCGCGACCGCGATGACCACGTGGCCGTCAGCTGCGGCATAGGCGTCCATGGGGGCGCTGATGGGGTGGCTGTTGCCGATGCGCGACGGTGCTCCCGCACCACCGAGCAGCTGCGAGAGCGACACCATCTGGAGCGAGAAGATCGAGTCGAGCATCGCGACGTCGACGTGCTGGCCCTCGCCAGTGATGCCGCGTTGCAGCAGCGCGGCGAGAGCACCCCACGAGCCGTAGACGCCGGCCACGACGTCACCGACCGCGTCGCCGATGCGCGTCGGCGGACCATCGGCCCATCCCGTGACGCTCATGATGCCGCCCATGGCCTGCACGATGTGGTCGTACGCGGCGCGGTGCGCGTACGGACCGGTCTGGCCGAAGCCGGAGATGCTCACGTAGACGAGGCGCGGGTTCCGCGCCTTGACGGTCTCGTAGTCGATGCCGAGCCGAGCAGTGACGCCCGGCCGGAAGTTCTCGACCAGGACGTCCGCCTGCTCGATCAGCCGCAGCAGGAGTGCGTGCCCCTCCGGGGACTTCAAGTCGATCGTGATGCTCTTCTTCCCGCGGTTGAGGAGCATGAAGTAGCTGCTCTCACCGTTCACATGCGGTGTGAAGTCGCGCGAGTCGTCGCCCCTCCCCGGCAGCTCGACCTTCGTGACGTCGGCGCCGAGGTCGCCGAGCATCGCCGAGCACAGGGGCCCGGCGAGCACCCGAGCGAGGTCGAGGACCTTGACCCCGGTGAGCGGTCCTCCGGTGCTGCTGTTCTGGTCAGTCATGATCGTTCCCTTCCGGGGCTGGCGTGCTCGTGTGCGTGCTGATGATCGTGCTGAGCGTGCCGTCGTCGACGAGCGCGAGCACCGCTTCGAGGTCCGGCGACATCTCGCGGTCGTCCTCGCGGACGCTCACAACACTGCGGATCGCGTCGTAGACCGCTCCCGTTCCGCGCCCGGGTCGGAGCGGTGCGTGGAAATCGATGGCCTGCGCCGCGCACAGGAGCTCGATCGCGAGGATGTTGGCCACGTTCCGAGCGGCCGTCCGGGCTTGGATCGCGGCCGTCGTGCCCATGCTCACGTGGTCCTCCTGCCCGGCGCACGTCGACACCGTGTGCACGGTCGCCGGAGCCGCGAGGGCCCGGTTCTCACCGGCGAGGGCAGCGGCGACGTAAGGCGGGATCATGAACCCGGAGCCGGCCCCACCGCCGGTCACGAGGAACGGAGGAAGTTCGCTCAGGTGCCGGTTGGTGAGGCGATCCGAGCGCGCCTGCGACATCGTGCTGAGTTCTGCGATGGCGATGGCGAGGACGTCGAGGGCGACGGCCGCCGGCGCACCGTGGCCGTTACCGCCCGGGAGTGCGATCAGCTCGCCGTCCTCGACGACGAACACGGGGTTGTCGGTGACCGAGTTGATCTCGATGTCGAGCGTGCGCCAGGCGAAGTCGATCGCGTCGCGCACGGAACCGTGGACCTGCGGGATGCAGCGGAGGCTCAGCGCGTCCTGCAGGCGGTGGTCGCGGTTGGCTTCGAGGATCTCGCTGCCGTCGAGCAGCTGGAGCAGCCGGGCGGCCGTGTCGATCTGACCGGGGTGCGGACGCATCCGCTGCAGCCTCGGGTCATAGCCCTTGCTGTTGCCGCGCAGGGCCTCGAGGCTGAGCGCACCCGCCGCATCGGCGATCGCGACGAGCGCTCTCGCCCGGTGCAGCGCGAGCGCCCCGAGACCGGAGATCTCATAGGTGCCGCTCACGAGCGCGTGGCCCTCGCGGGGCCCGGGTGTGAACGACTCGACGCCTGCGCGCCGGAGCGCCTCGGCTCCCGGCAGCAACTCTCCCTCGAACCAGGACTTCCCGAGGCCGTAGAGCGAGAGGCCGATGTGCGCGGTCGCGGTCAGGTAGCCGACGGAGCCCTGCGACGGCGCCCACGGGGTCACACCGCGGTTGAGCAGTTCCGCGAGCGTGAGCACGAGGCGAGGGCTCACGCCGCTCGCGCCCTGCGCCAGCGCCACGATCATCGTGGCCATGATCGCCCGGACCGCCTCCTCGTCGTGCGGAGCCCCCACACCGCTCGCGTGGCTGCGGAGCATCCCGAGCTGGGCTTCCGCGATGCCGTCCGGATCGACGGCGACCGAGTACTGGTCGCCGACGCCCGTCGTCAGCCCGTAGACGGGTTGCCCGGAGGCGAGCACCTGACCGACGAGGTCGTGGGTCAGGAGCATGCCGTCGAGAGCGTCCTGCGCGATCTCGACCCGTGCACCCCTCGCGATCGCGACGACGTCCTCGATCGAGGTGTGTCCGAGGCTGATCGTGACGGTCGGGTCTGCAGCGCTGCTGGCCCCGCTGCTGGCCCCGCTGCTGGAACTCGCTGCCACGATCAGGCCTGCGCTGCCGCGAATGCAGCCGCGGACACCCGTTCGTCGGCTTCACGGGCCGCCGCCTGCTCTGCGGCCCGACGCGCGTGCGCCGCTGCGAGTTCCTTCGCTTCGGCGAGCATCGGGATCCGGACCCCGCGCTCCTCGGCGACCTCGATCGCACGGTCGTAGCCGGCGTCGACGTGCCGGATGACACCCATGCCCGGGTCGTTCGTGAGCAGGCGCGAGAGCTTCTCGGCCGCGAGGGGCGTGCCATCGGCGACCGACACCTGTCCGGCGTGGATGGAACGGCCGATGCCGACGCCGCCGCCGTGGTGCAGGGACACCCAGGTGGCGCCTGACGCCGTGTTGAGCAGGGCGTTCAGGATGGGCCAGTCGGCGATCGCGTCGGAGCCGTCCGCCATCGACTCCGTCTCACGGTACGGCGAAGCGACGGAACCGGAGTCGAGGTGGTCGCGACCGATGACGATGGGCGCCTTGAGCTTGCCTTCCGCGACGAGTTCGTTGAAGCGGACGCCTGCCTTCGCGCGGTCGCCGTAGCCGAGCCAGCAGATGCGAGCAGGAAGGCCCTCGAACTCGACGCGCTCCTGTGCCGCCCTGATCCAGCGTTTCAGTCCCTCGTTCTCGGGGAACAGCTCGATCATCGCTTCGTCGGTCACCCGGATGTCCTCAGGGTCGCCGGAGAGCGCGACCCAGCGGAACGGTCCGAGACCTTCGCAGAAGAGCGGACGGATGTAGGCCGGGACGAATCCGGGGAACGCGAAGGCGCGGTCGTAGCCGCCCTGACGGGCCTCGTCGCGGATCGAGTTGCCGTAGTCGAAGACCTCGGAACCGGCGTCCAGGAAGCCGACCATCGCCTCCACGTGGCGCGCCATCGACTCACGGGCCCGCAGCGTGAACCCCTCGGGGTCGCGCTCGGCCTCGGCGCGCCAGTCCTCGACCGAGATGCCGACGGGCAGGTAGGACAGCGGGTCGTGCGCTGACGTCTGGTCGGTCACGATGTCGACGGGCACGCCCCGTTCGAGGAGCAGCGGCAGCACCTCCGCCGAGTTGCCGACGAGGCCGACGGAGAGCGCTTCGCCAGCGGCCTTGGCGGCGAGGACACGTTCGAGCGCCACGTCGATGTCGGTCTCGACCGCGTCGAGGTACCGCTTCGACAGGCGTCGACGGAGGCGGGTCTCGTCGACGTCGACGATGAGGACGGCTCCCCCGTTGAGCGTCACGGCGAGCGGCTGGGCGCCGCCCATGCCACCGCAGCCGCCCGTCACGGTGAGCGTGCCGGCGAGCGTCCCGTTGAAGCGCTTCTTCGCGATGGCGCCGAAGGTCTCGTAGGTGCCCTGGAGGATGCCCTGCGTGCCGATGTAGATCCACGAACCGGCCGTCATCTGGCCGTACATCATGAGGCCCTCGGCTTCGAGGCGGCGGAACTCGGGCCACGTGGCCCAGTCGCCCACGAGGTTGGAGTTGGCGAGGAGCACACGCGGTGCCCACACGTTCGTGCGGAAGACGCCGACGGGCTTCCCTGACTGGACGAGGAGCGTCTCATCGTCCGCGAGATCGGTGAGGGAGGCGACGATGGCGTCGAAACTCGCCCAGTTGCGAGCGGCCTTGCCCGTCCCGCCGTAGACGACGAGGTCCTCTGGGCGTTCGGCGACCTCCGGATCGAGGTTGTTCATGAGCATCCGGAGCGGTGCTTCGGTCTGCCAGCTCTTGGCGGTGAGGTCGGTTCCTCTGGCAGCGCGCACGGCGCGAGATCCGGTCATGGTGTGGTTCCTTTCGGTGATGCGATGAGCGCTTGGTTCCGGCCCCTGAGCGTGTCGAAGGGCACTTCGACACGCTCAGCGACCGACGATCGACTAGCCGATCTTGTTGGCCTTCAGCCAGTCGGCTGCAACGGTGTCGATGCTCTCCTGCTTGGCGAGGCGGCCGTTCATCTCGATGAGCGCCTTCGTCGTGAGGGCGGCCGAGACGCTGTCGAGCACCTTCGTGAGCTTGTCGGTGACCTGGTCGGTCGCCACGATCGGCACGATGTTCTGCGCGGGGAACAGGTTCTTGTCGTCCTTCAGCGCGACGAGGTCGTTCTCGGCGATCGCCGGGTCGGTCGAGGTGAGGTCGGCGACCTGGATCTGCCCGTTGAGGAGCGCCGTGAGCGTCAGCGGACCCGCGACGTCGAGCGTCTTGAACTCCTTGAACTCGAGGCCGTAGACCTCCTTGAGTCCCGCGACGCCCTCGTGGCGCGTCTTCCACTCCGGTGGGCCGCCGAGGACGATGTCACCGGCGATGGGGATGAGGTCGGAGACCGTCGTGAGCTTGTATTTGTCAGCGGTCTCTCGTGTCACGGCGAGGGTGTCCGAGTCCTGCGCGTCCGACGGCGTCAGCATCGAGATGCCCTTCGGCAGGGCCTTCTCGAGGCCGGCCGCGACCTCTTCCGGGGTCGTCGCCTCGACGGTCTTGTCGAGGTAGCTGAGCGTCGCGCCGGCGTACTCGGGCAGGAGGTTGATGGAGCCGTCGAGCAGCGCAGGCATGTAGACCTCGCGGCTGCCGATGTTGAGCTTCGTCGTGGCGTCGATGCCGGCGGTGTTGAGCGCCTGCGCGTAGATCGTCGCGAGGAGCTGGCTCTCCGGGAAGTCGGCCGAGCCGACGATGATGCTGCCTCCGCCCGTGGAACCGGAGGGCTTGTCGGCGGCGAGCGGGTCGCCTCCGCCGGAGCAGGCGGAGAGGGCGAGTGCCGTCGTCGCGGCGAGGGCGATCGTCGCGAGCGCGGTGCGGCGGGTGAGGCGCGTGCCTCGACGGGTGGGGCTGAAGGGGCTATTCATGGTGGGTCCTTAGGCTTTCTGACGCTGGTCGAGGGGATCGGACCTGCGTGGGTGGGAAGGATCATGGAGCCGTGCTGTGTGCTGTGGTGCCGGTTGGTTCAGGGTGCGAGTACTGCTGGCGGTGCGGTGGGAGGCCTGTTCAGACCACGGCCGGAGCGGGGGTCGCGCGGACGGGAGCGGTCTGGATCACCGAGCTGCGGGTGACGCGCCTGGTGAGGCCTGGGGACACGGTCAACCTCGCGATGAGGCCGATGCCGAGGTCGACGAGGAGGGCGAGGAGGGCCACGAGGACGGCTCCGACGAGCATCTGGTCGTAGTCGTTCTGTGCGCGGCCGTCGATGATGAGCCGACCGAGGCCGCCGAGCGAGACGTACGCGGCGATCGTCGCCGTCGAGATGACCTGGAGCGTCGCCCCGCGCAGCCCGGAGAGGATGAGCGGCATCGCACACGGCACCTGGACGGAGAAGAGCACCTTGAGCGGGCGGAAGCCCATCCCGACGGCCGCATCGACCGCGCCCGGGTCGACGGCGCGGATTCCGGCGTAGGTGTTCGTCATGATCGGCGGCACCGCGAGGAGCACGAGGACGATCAGGCTCGGGACGATGAACGCGAGGTCGGAGGCGAAGACGGGTGCGATCACGATCACGAGGAGGATGACGAGGCCGAGGGTCGGCAGGGCGCGGAGTGCGTTCGCGACACCGGCGATGAGGAAGGTGCCCTTGCCCGTGTGGCCGACGTAGAGGCCGATCGGGACACCGATGAGCGCGGCGACGACGAGGGCGAGTCCCGTGTAGATCAGGTGCTGCACGAGCAGGACCTGGATCGCATCGGTTCCGGTCCAGTGCGCGGGATCGAGCAGCCAGTCGATCATGCCGCCACCACCCCTCGCGCAGTGGCCCACGCGGTCGATTCTGGCCAGGCCAGTCCGATGCGCACAGGTGTTCGGAACAGCTCGAGCAGCCGGTCGATCATGCCGCCACCACCTTCGGGGTCCAGGGCGTCAGCCACGTGTTGAGGAGCACTACGAGCCCGTCGAGCAGGACCGCCAGGATGAGGCAGAGCACGATGCCGACGATGATCGGGGTGAGGAAGCGCAATTGGGCGCCCTGGGTGAAGAGGAGGCCGAGCTGCTGGGTGCCGATGAGGGCCGCGATGGCGACGACGCTCACGTTGGAGACGACGGCGACGCGGAGGCCGGCGGCGATGACGGGCACCGCGACGGGGAGTTCGACCGAGACGAGCCGTTGGAAGCCGCGGTAGCCCATCGCCGTCGCCGCCTGCACCGTCTCGGGCGGGACGGAGTCGAGGCCGTCCGAGACGGTCCGGACGAGGAGCGCGACGGTGTAGACGGTGAGCGCGACGACGACGTTCAGCGGATCGAGGATCTTCGTCCCGAGGAGCGGTGGGAGGAGCACGAAGAGCGCGAGCGACGGGACCGTGTAAAGGAGGCCGGTCGTGCCGAGGATGACGGACTTGAAGACCCCGCTGCGTTGGGCGAACCAGCCGAGTGGCAGCGAGATCGCGAGGCCGAGGACCACGGGGATGATGGACAGCACGACGTGCCAGCCGAAGAGGACGGCGATGTCACCGGACTGTCTGGCGATCCAGTCGAAGTTCATGACGTCGCCCGGCCTGCGGAGTGTGCCTGCTGGCGGACGGTCGGGACCGCACCCGTCTGCAGGCTGCCGCGGTTCTCGTCGAGGGAGGAGACGACATCGGCGGCCGTGACGGATCCGACGAGCTGCCCGTGGTCGTCGACGAGCACGCCGCGACGGCTGGGGGTGCTGAGCGCTGCGTCGAGGATCTGCCGCATCGTCCCCGTGGTCGGTGCGACGGTGCCGCTGAGATTCAGGTCGCCCGAGCGGACCGGGCCCGTGAGGGTGCGGGGTTCCACCCAGCCGACGGGTCGTCCATCGTCGTCGAGGACGAGGAGCCACGCGTCGGTCGTCGCCGCGAGGGCCTCTTCCGCACTGGCGCCGAGGGTCACGACGGGCTCCGGCCGGATCCGGAGACCGGGAGCCGCCTGCGTGAACCCGAGCGAACGGTACCCGCGGTCGCGCCCCACGAAATCGGCGACGAAATCGTCCGCGGGGTCCGTGAGCAGCTCCTCCGGCGTCGCGAGCTGGGCGAGCTTGCCGCCCGTGCGCATGACGGCCACCTGGTCGCCGAGCTTCAATGCTTCGTCGATGTCGTGGGTGACCATGATGATCGTCTTGCCGATCTCGCGTTGGAGGCGCAGGAACTCGTCCTGCAGCTGCGCTCGCACGACGGGGTCGACAGCACTGAACGGCTCGTCCATCAACATGAACGCGGGATCGGACGCGAGCGCACGAGCGACGCCGACACGCTGCTGCTGACCGCCAGAGAGCTGCCACGGGTACCGCTTCGCGAAGGTCGCGGGCAGACCGACGCGTTCGATCAGCTCCATCGCGATGCTCCGCGCCTCTTTCGCCGACCTGCCGGCGAGGCGTGGTGTCGCTGCGACGTTGTCGAGGATCGTGCGGTGCGGGAAGAGGCCGGCGTGCTGGATGACGTAGCCGATGCGGCGGCGCAGGAGCGCTTCGTCCATGCCGTTCGTCGATTCGCCGTCGAGGCTGATCGTGCCGGAGGTGGGGCGGATGAGGCGGTTGATCATGCGGAGGGAGGTGGTCTTGCCGCACCCGGACGGTCCGACGAGGACCGTGAGTTTGCCGGTGGGGGCGACCATCGTGAGCCCGTCGACGGCGTTGGTGCCGTCCGGGTAGGTCTTCGTGACGTTCTCGAAGGTGATCATGAGGCGAGCTCCTCGGAGGGCCGGTCCGTGTGGTTCCGGCTGTGTTGGTCTGTGTTGTTCAGGTCTGCCTGGGCGACGGGGTCGGTCGCTGCGCTCGACGCCGCTGGTGCAGCGATGATCGAGCCGGCTTCGGTGATGAGCAGCTCTCCGATGCGAGCGATCTGCTCGTCGGAGACGCGGTAGCTGGGGACGACGCTCGAGAGCGCCGCGACGATGCGGTGGCCGATCATGACGGGAACGGCGATGGCGGTGACGTCGGACTCCACGCCCTGCCGGACGATCGTGTAGCCGATCGGGTCGACGTCGCCCGTGAGAACGGTGCCGGCGGCGGAACCGTGGAGCGGGATGGAACGACCGACCCAGCTCGCGTGACGGACCGAGTGGGTGCCTTCGACGATCGCGATGTAGAGGGCCGTCTCGCCGGCGCCGTGGATGGAGAGGTAGCAGGACTCCCCCGTCGCTGCGACCATGCGGTGCATGGCTTCGCTCGCGAGGGAGACGAGCGACTCGTTCGCGAGGGCCAAGGCCCCGAGCTGGACGATGCGGGCGCCCGGTGTGTAGCGGCCGTCGGTCTCCCGACGGATGAACTCCTGCGCTTCGAGGGTGCGGAGCAGTCGGAGCGCAGTGCTCGCAGAGAGGTCTGCGTCGCGTGCCGCGTCAGCGAGCGACACGGAGCCTCGACCGCACACGATCCCCAGCAGGGAGAGTGCTCGGTCGACCGTGCGGGTTGACGATTCTGCCATGTCGTTCCTCCTGTCGTCATTGACATTAGTGAGGGATTGTTTCGTCGCTCAGCGGCGAATGTTTCCACTAAGTAAAACGTGGTTGCCACTAGATAGCAATGGTCAATTCGCAGTACCGTGCCTGCATGTCTCCTCTCCAGAGTTCGTTCGCGTCCCTCGTCCCCGCCGGCTGGAAGGGTTCCGGAGGGCTCGGCGGGACCACCACGACGATCGCCGCAGGACGGGTGAGCGACCTCGAGACCGGTCGGATCTTCCCGCCGTTCTCCGAGGCCCTACTCGATCCGGAGTGGCGGCTGAGCATCGCCGAACTCACCGGACCATCTGCCTTCTCGTCGTTCCCCGGCTACGACCGGACGTTCACGGTCATCGGTGCTGCGGCTGCTGATCCAGGCGCGGAGTCCGCCGCTCCAGGTCCTGTCGAGCTCTCTCTCGACGGTTCTCCGATCGTCGCGGTCGACCGCTTCGAGCAGGAGCGCTTCGCGGGCGAGGCCACGGTCGACTGCGTGCCGCCCGCCGGAACGACCAGAGTCCTCAACCTCTTCACGAGGCGTGACGCCGCCTCTGGCGTGGTGCGCGTCTCTGCAGGCGCCGAGGTCGTTCCGGTCACGGACGCCCCGCGGGTGCTCGTGGCGTTGGAGGAGGGGCTGGCCGGTCTCGGCTTCGGCGATTGCCTGTGGGTCGGCGCCGGTGAGCGGATCCACGCGGGTGAGCTGTTCGTCGGGGACGGGTGCGTTGCGGTCGTCGAGGTCGCCTCCGTCGGGTTGTGATGCTGGGCACACTTCGACAGGCTCAGTGACCGGGTCGGTACACTTCGACGGGCTCAGTGACCGGGTCCGGTACTCAGTACCGCAGGTCGTGGAGGACGTCCGCGAGTTCGTCACGACTCGTGACGCCGAGCTTCGCGAAGATGTTGCGCAGGTGCGATTCGACGGTCCGTCGTGAGATGAACAGCCGCTTCGCCGCATCGGATGCGGAGAACCCGAGCGCTGTGTAGTTCGCGATCTCGCGTTCGCGGGCGCTCAGCTCGTCGAGCGTCGACGGGTGCGGAGGGACCCAGACACCGTGTCTCGCGAGTTCACGGACGCCGAACGTCGTCCGACCCACCTCGATCTGATCGACGAGGGCTTCCGCGACGGCCGCATCGCATCGTCGGGCGAGCACTTCCGCGCGTTCGAGCAGCGCGGCATCGCGCCCGCCGCACAGAGACAGCAGGTGGATCGCATGCAGTTCCATGAGCGGCAGATCGTGGCGGATCGAGTACACGCGCAACTCGTCGGCGTCGTGTCTCGCGACGTCGTCGAGCCGGACCCAGAGCGATGCGAGCGTGCAGAGGTACCGGATGTGCGCTTCGAGCGAGCGATTACCGGTCAGCATGGCCGTGCGCGCGTCCTCCCTCGCGATGAGCGAGACGCTGACGTCGCCCTGCACCGCGGCGACGAGCGCGAGGTAGGCGGCGACGTGCGCGGTTGCGTCCGTAGGCGCGGCTTCCTCCGTCGGTCCTGCGGCCTCCAGCTCCGCGGCGATCGCGTCCAACCGCCTCCTGGCATCGCTCCACCGCCCGTTGGCGACGTCGATCATCGTGGTGCCGAGGGACATGAGCGAGGCGTCCTTCGTGGCGTCGACCCGTTTGCCGCGGAGCATCGCCTCCCCCGCCGTCAGGATGAGGCCCGCACGCCGCGGGCGACCGCCGAGCAGTTCCGCGAGCACGATGCCGGCGCCGAGTTCGACGAAGGGCTGGGAGTCGAGCGTCCGCATCGAGAGCTGCGCCCGAACCCCTCGTTGGAAGAGCGTTCCTGCCTCTCCTCGGCGCCCCTGCATGCCGAGGACGGCGACGAGCGAGGCGAAGCAGTCGATCGTGGCCGGTGTGGGCGGTTCCGCGCACACCGCGCTGAGCAGCGGCGCAGAGCCGCGCAGGTCGCCGCTGTAGTAGCGGTGCTGGGCGCGGAGGGCGGATCGACGCGGTTCGGGAAGCTCATCGAGGAGGGCGAGCGCACCCTCGAGGTCCCCGTCGTGCAGGTGCAGTTGCATGGCCGAGCCCTCCAGCGAGTCGCTCGTCTCCTCGCTCTCGCTGACGTCGTCCATACTCTCGCTGACGTCGTCCATGCTCACGTTCCACATCGTATCGCTCAGCCGGAGTGGGCCGTTCGCGCAGACGGTCCGTGCAGCGCGCAGGACGACGGGCTGCCATGTCGGGTCGGTCAGCCGAAGGCGAGCCACATCGTCGTGGACCGCACCGCCACTCCGGTGTTGTCGGGTCAGACCGGGCGGGGTCGTCGCGCGCGCTGCACGCGACCTCTCGACACTACAGCGGAGGGGCGTGCGGACGTCATCGGTGAAAATTACTCAGCGGTCTCCGTCACGCCATCGCCCTGGGGCCACGCCGAACCGTCACCGGAACCGATCGCAGCGGTCCCGTGGATCGCCGGATACCAGAACAGCAGCTCGTTCACGCCGTCACCGGTACCGCTGCAGCACCGTGGACCCGCCCACGCGCAGGTCGCTCGAGACCGAGTCGATCCCGGAGCGTGCCGTCGCCGTACGCCGTGGGCGTGAGTCCCCGGCGCTGCAGTTCCGGCGTCACGAGGTCGACGAACCGTTCGATGCCGTCCGGCAGGGTCAACGACTGGACGATGAAGCCGTCCGCGGCCCGCGAGGTGAACCGGCCCTCGATCTCGTCCGCAATGTCCGTCGCCGTGCCGATGAGCGTCTGCTCCCGGAAGGCGGAGGCGTAGATCTCACGTGCCGTCACGGGTCCGCCGTTGATGTGCGCATCGTTGATGCGGCCGGGAGACTTCCCCTCGTTCGAGGTGTCGATGTCCGGCGCGTAGACGAACGGGTCGTCCGCGGTGAGCCCGGTGAGGTCCTGACCGATCGAGTGCGCGACGTCCTCGAGGATGAGCGCGTCTGGCGTCGATGCGAGCAGTTCCTCGGCGATGTCCTCCGCCTCCGCTCTGGAGACCGCGACCACGGGACGGATGGAGGGCAGGATCGCGAACCGCTCGGGATCCCGGCCGTGAGCCGCGACGCGTTCCTTGAGCCCACTGTAGAAGCGCTGCGCCTCACCGAGCGGGAGCAGCCTGGCGAACACGGCGTCGGCCGTCGCCGCCGCGAGCTCCTGACCGGCCGGTGATCCGCCCGCCTGGAACTGAACCGGGTACCCCTGCGGCGGCCTCGACACGTTGAGCGGGCCGCGAACCGTGAAGAACTCGCCGCGGTGGTCCGCGGTGGCGAGCTTCGAGGCGTCCGCGAAGATCCCGCTCGCCTTGTCGGCGGGGAACGCGTCATCGGCCCAGCTGTCCCACAGCTCCTCCACGACCTGCACGAACTCGGCCCCGCGCTCGTAGCGGCGCGAGTGGTCGAGGTGGCTGTCGCCGCCGAAGTTGCGGGCCTCCTCGTCGTAGCGCGAGGTCACGAGGTTCCAAGCGGCGCGTCCCCCGCTCAGGTGGTCGAGCGTCGCGAGCGCACGCGCGACGTGGTACGGCTCGTTGTACGTCGTCGAGACGGTCGCTGCGAGCCCGATGTGCTTCGTGTGGACGGACAGCGCGGAGAGCAGCGTGAGCGGCTCGGGTCGCACCTGGCTGTAGTGGTCGGTTCCGGACGGGTAGCGATCCCACAGGTAGAGGCCGTCGGCGAGGAAGAGGGTGTCGAAGAACCCTCGCTCCGCCGTCTGCGCGAACCGCTTGAAGAAATCGATGTCGAGGTGCTTCTCTGGTTCAGCGCTGCCATGGCGCCAGCCCGTGACGTGCGCCCCGCCCGGGTGGAAGAGGAACGCTCCGAGGAGCAGTCTGCGGGCGCTGCCTGTGCTGCCTGTGTACTCGCTCATCGCACGTACCTTCCTACTGGTCGAGCGAGACCGAGGTTCTCGCGCAGGGTGTCCCCGAGGTACTCGGAGCGGTAGACGCCACGGTCGATGAGCCGCGGGACGATGCCCTCCACGAAGTCCTCGAGGGAGTCGGGCAGGGTGGGGAACATGACGATGAAGCCGTCGGCCGCTCCCTGTTCGTAGCGGTCGGCGATCCAGTCGCCGAGCGTGTCCGGGGTGCCGAGGAGGAAGCGCCGGCGCAGGAGCGTCCGGTAGACCTCGCGAAGCGTGAGGCCCTGTCCTTCCACGAGCGAGGCGATGAGCGCGTAGAACGACTTCGACTGGTTGAACCGCTCCGGATCGAAGTCGAAGACGAACGGGGCGTCGAGTTCGCGGTCGCTCAGGTCCTCGCCCAGGTGGTGCGAGAGGAGGTCGAGGGAGACGCGGTCGGGCGTCAGCTCCTCGATCGCGCGGAAGCGTTCCTCCGCCTCGGCGATGGTCCTGCCGATGACGGGCGAGAGGGCGGGGAGCACTCGGAGCGCGTCCGCGTCGCGGCCCGCTTCGACCGCTCGTCGTTTGTAGTCGTCGTAGAGGGCGACGGCTCCGTCGAGGTCGTCGGGGCTGATCGTGAAGACGGCCTCCGCGGTCCGTCCCGCGAGGGCTCGCCCCGCTTCGGAGGCCCCGGCCTGGAACAGCGGCGGGTGGCCCTGGGAAGGACGCGGGACGTTGAGCGGGCCTCGGACGCGCAGGAACTCCCCCTCGTGGTCGAGGACGTGCAGCTTGTCGCGGTCGGCGAAGATCCCGCTCTCCCGGTCGTAGCGGAAGGCGTCGTCGTCCCAGCTGTCCCAGAGCCCGGTCACGACCTCGACGAACTCCTCGCCCCGGCGATATCTGACGTCGTGGTCGAAGTGGCTGTCGCGCCCGAAGTTGCGCGCCTCCTCGTCGCTCGCGCTCGTCACGAGGTTCCAGGCGGCTCGTCCGTGGCTCAGGTGGTCGAGCGAGGCGAGCTTCCTGGCCACATGGTACGGCTCGTTGTAGCTCGTCGACACGGTCGCGGCGAGCCCGATCTTCGTCGTCAGCTGCGAGAGCGCGCCGAGGAGCGTGAAGGGCTCCGGGCGGATGTTGACCCCGTGGTCGATGCCGGAGGCGAAGCGATCCCAGACGTACAGTTCATCGGCGATGAAGAGGGTCGCGAACTTCCCGTCCTCCGCCGTCTTCGCGAAGTTCGCGTAGTAGTCGAGGTCGAGGTACCGATCGGGTTGGCCGGCCTCGGAGCGCCAGCTCGTGACGTGCTCGCCGCCCGGGTAGAAGATCCCTGCGCCGAGGGCGAGGGGTTCGCGTTCCGCGCTCATCGGAGGGCTCCCGCTGATACGTCGGCGCCCAGACCAGCACCAGCACCGGCACCGGCACCGGCACCAGCACCAGCACCTTCGAACGGCGGCGCCCAGCCGAGCGAGGGAGCGACGTCGCGGACGAACAGTTCGAGCGCGTCGTGACGTTTCGCGAAGCTCGAGTAGAGCAGTTCGACCTGCACCTGGAGGTGGGTCGTGTAGGGGAACGACGGGTGTGCGGCGATCGATTCAGTGATCTGCTCAGCCGTGCCGTAGTGGATCCCGAGCGATGCGGCCTTCTCCGCGAGCGTGTGGGCGGGCGGCAGGAAGTCCTTGCCCCACTTCCACTTGCGGAGGATGCCGGCTTCGGCCTCGCGGAGCGCCGTCTCGCGGTCGGCCGCCGGGTAGATGAGGGTCGAGACGCCGACGCGAGGCGTGACGCCCTCCGGCAGTCCACGGAAGTAGGCGGCGGTCGTGATTTCGGCCGGCACGGTCTGCGTCGTGCCGACCAGCACGCCGTGTCCGCGGGTGGCGGCTTCGAACGCGCTCGTGTCGCTCAGCGTCGCCTCCCAGACCCTGGCGGTCAGGCCGGGCGTCGGTGGAGACAGGACCTGTCCGGAGTCGTTCACGGGAAGCCCGTCGAGGGCCGCGAGGAGCGCTTCGAGCGAGCG
The DNA here is from genome assembly GCF_050587525.1 of Plantibacter lichenum. Taxonomy (NCBI): domain Bacteria; kingdom Bacillati; phylum Actinomycetota; class Actinomycetes; order Micrococcales; family Microbacteriaceae; genus Plantibacter; species Plantibacter lichenum. The sequence goes on from NZ_JBOBFT010000013.1 coordinate 43,781, forward strand.
CAGGTGTGCTGCTCGTCGCTGGGACGGGTCCTCGGCGAGCCGTTGCCCGAAGGCGTCGGCGAGCCCCGGGATCCCACCTCCGTTCGCGATGCCGAGCTCGACGCGCCCATTGCTCAGCACATCGAGCACCGCCGCGTCCTCGGCGACCCGCAACGGGCTCTCGAGCGGCAGCGTCACGGCTGCGGTTCCGAGCCGCAGGCGACTCGTCCTGCTGGCGAGCGCGGCCAGGAACACGAACGGCGACGGCAGGCCGCCTGCCCGGTTCCCGTGGGCGTCCTGGAGGTGGAACTGGCGGAGCCACGCGTAGCCGAAGCCGAGCTCCTCGGCATGTGCGAACAGGTCGAGGAAGTCCGTGTACACGTCGTGCGCCGATGCCTCTTCGGCGAAGTGCGCGAAGACGCCGAGCTGCAACGGCGCATCGGTCACACGATCGATCGAGAAGCCGCCGGTCATGCGTGCACCTCGAGCTGGAGCGTGTCGGTGAAGGCGACGTAGCCCGCGATGGGCGCGGACAGGGCGATCGGCTCGGGGTACGACCAGGCGACGGGCGTGCCCTCGGGATCGTCGGCGAGCGCCCAGTAGTCGCTCGCATCTCCCTTGAACGGGCAGTGGCTCGTCGTGTCGATCGGCTGCAACTGCGTGAGGTCGACGTCTGACCGCGGCAGGTAGTAGCGCACGTCGTGGCCGCGTTCGTGGAGTTCGAGCGCAGCATCCGTCGTGGCGACGAGCCGCTCGCCGTTGCGGATCTCGACCGTCCCTGCGGCAGGCAGGATCCGGATGCGTTCCGACTGTGCGGCTGCCTGCGTTGCTGTCTGGTTCTCGGCCACGGGTTCCTCCATGCGGTTGGTCTGGTGAGGTGAGCCTCGACGTGCTCAGGTGAATCGGGGCAACGCTAACGGCGGATGCGGGCGGTTCAGCCCTTGATGACGAGATGTTTCCTCCATCCTTCGGCACGACTTCCGGTGGCGGCGAGCGCGACCGCACACTGGGTCTCAGCACCCGACCGATACCGTCCCGACACCGCTCCCGACACCGGAGGACCCCCAGATGACCGCTCTCCCCACGACGCAAGCCCCCGTTCTGCCGACGTCCAGCCCGAACCTCGTGGAACGATTCCCGAGCTACCCGTCGACGTGGTCGTTCACCCCGAGTTCCCGCTGGTTGCGCGGCTTCGTCGACGACGTCGCCGTCGTCGACAGTCGCCAGCAGATCCTCGTCTGGGAGCCTCGGGCGAAGGTCCCGGAGTACGGTTTCCCGCTCGAACAGGTGCGCACCGACCTCCTCGTGCCGACCGAACCGCCCGCAGCCGATCGCGGTTTCTACCGACCACGTCGTCCGGCGAAGAGCTGGTTCGACCTGCGTCTCGGCGAGCGCCTCGTCGAGCACGCCGCGTGGACGTGGGACGTCCCAGAGCTCGAGGGTTTCATCGCCGTGAACTGGTTCCACGACGTCCTCGACCGGTGGGTGGAGGAGGACGAGCAGGTCATGACGCACCCCCGCGATCCCTACAACCGTGTGGACGCGATCCCGAGCAGCCGCCACGTCGTCGTGACTCACGACGGGCAGGTGATCGCGGACAGCCACTCCCCCGTCCTCGTCTTCGAAACCGGCCTGCCGACGAGGTACTACCTGCCGAGGGCCGATGTGGATCTCGACCGGCTCACCCCGTCGGAGACCTGGTCGGAGTGCCCGTACAAGGGGTACGCGACCGACTACTGGGCGCTCCCCGACGCCGAAGGAGTCCTCGAGGACGTCGCGTGGTCGTATCCGGAGCCGAAGGCGCCCGTCGGCCCCATCGTCGACCGCATCGCGTTCTACCCGGAGCGGGTCTCGATCACGGTCGACGGGGTCCCCGCGCACTGATCCCGCACTCGCGGCCGGATCGCATGTTGCGGGATGTGTCGCCGGGCATTCGACGGATCACGGCAACAACTGTTCGATGGTCACCCAAGCCCTACGGGCCACCCGACCGGCTTCCCCAGCTACAGCCCGCACAACACAGCCCGCACCCACAGGAGCATCCACATGCATTCAGCCACCAGCACCATCGATCCCCCCAGGCCACGCCGCTTGCGTCTGCTCGCGGCGGCCGTCGCGATCGGCGCCATCACGCTCGCCCTCACCGCATGCGGCACCTCCACCTCGGCGGATTCCGCCGGCGGCGGCACGGGCACCGCGATCTATCGCGTGCCGATCAGCGATCCGGGCGGCGACATCGATCCGCTCACCGTCTCCGATTACAACGCGATGCTCATCGCCGGCCTCGCATCGGAGGGACTCGTCTCGATCGACGCCAAGGGCAAGCTGTTCCCGCGTCTCGCCACCTCATGGGAGCCGTCGGAGGACGGCCTCACCTGGACGGTGAAGCTGCGTGAGGGTGCCGAGTTCAACGACGGAACGCCCGTCACCGCGAAGGACGTCGTCTCCACCTTCGAGACGATCACCGGTCCCGACAGCACGTCGCCCGGCAAGAGCAGCTTCACGGGCATCCTCTCCGGAGTGGCGCCGACCGCCGACGGGAGCGCGGTCGACTTCACGCTCGCCCGGCCGTTCTCGGACTTCCCCCGTCTGCTCGCCGGAGCGAACACCGCCATCCTGCCGGCCGGCTACACGCCCGGCGACTGGCTGAAGCACCCGGTGGGCGCCGGACAGTTCGTCCTCGACTCCTACACGGTGGGCGAATCCGCGAAGTTCACGAAGAACCCGAAGTACTGGGACGCGAAGGACATCAAGGTGGACGGCGTCGAGCTCAAGGTCTACGCCGACCCGCAGGCCGCGCTGCTCGCCTTCCAGGCCGGCGAGGTCGACCGCATCGCCCTGTCCCCTGATGTTCGAGCAGCCGTCGACGTGTCGAAGTACAACACGATCAGCGCCGGATACAACAAGTTCGACGGCATCTTCCTCAACCAGTCCGTCGCTCCGTTCAACGACCCGACGGTCCGTCAGGCCGTCGCGTGGGCGATCGACCGCAAGAAGCTCATCGAGAAGGTGTACGACGGAACGGCCGATGTCGCCAACGACGCCCTGTACTTCCCCGACTACGACATCCAGCCCAAGGGACTCGAGCAGCGTGAGCAGGACCTCAAGAAGGTCGCGGAGCTGCTCGACGGGCGCACCGTCTCGTTCACCATCACGATCGCGACCGAGAACCAGCTCTACGGCGAGGTCCTGCAGCAGCAGCTCAACGCTGTTCCCGGCTTCGACGTCAAGCTCGACGTATTGACGAGCGCGCAGTACTACGCCGACGGCGCCGACTCGCCGTGGCTGAACGCTCCGCTCACCGTCACGAACTGGGCAGCCCGCGTGCCGTCACAGTACATCGGTCTCATCTTCACGACCGGCGCGGACTGGAACGCCTCGCACTACAGCAACCCGGAGCTCGAAGCGCTCTCGGCCTCCTACGACGCCACGACCGACCAGGGCGAGCGCCAGAAGCTCGCCGACCAGATCGCGGCCATCCAGTGGAAGGACCTCGCGGTCATCGTGCCGGCCTTCACCAGGGCGGAAGTGCTCCAGGACAAGCGCGTGCAGGGCCAGTTCAAGGGCGCACTCGACTTCCCGGCCGGCTTCTCCTTCGCCGGCATCTCCATCACGTGATCGAGATCACGGAACCGAGAGAACGGAACCGGCATCTCCATCACGAAACCGCGGCTGCTCTTCACAGCCGCATCTGACCAGAGAGACCTCATCACATGAGCGTGTTCAGCCCCCGCCAGGACGGCACGACGGCGAGCCCTGCCGCTCCGCCCGCTGCGTCCGGGCGGGGAGCTGAACACGCTCCTCCGTCCGCGGCACGTCCCACCCTCCCCGAACGGCATCGCAGGATCCTCGGCGTCATCGGTCGCCGGGTCCTGCAGATCCCCTTCGTCCTCTTCGTCGTCTCGATCCTCGTCTTCTGGCTCGTCCAGGTCGTGCCGGGCGATCCCGGTCGCAACGCGCTCGGGCCATACGCCACCGCAGAGCAGGTGCAGCTGTGGAACGAGCAGCACGGCCTCGTCGGAAGCCTGCTCGAACGCTACGGGCACTGGATCGGCGGGTTCCTCACGGGCGACTGGGGCACGAGCCTCATCTACTCGAGCCCGGCTTCCGAACTCATCCTCGGCCGCCTCGGCAACTCGCTCCTCCTCGGCCTCTACGCGTTCCTCATCATGGTGCCGATCGCCATCGCCCTCGGCGCCGTCCAGGCGTACCGCGAGGGGTCGCGATCGGACCGCGCCATCACCGTCGTGCTCATGTCGCTCTCCGCGATCCCCGAGTTCGTGATCGGCGTGGTCCTCCTCATCGTCTTCGCCGTCGGCCTGGCCTGGCTGCCCGTCCACGCGGGAGCCGATGCCACGGCCGCCGATCCCTTCCTCCGACTCCGCGCCATGACCCTTCCCGCCGTCACGCTCGCGCTCGGTTACCTCGCCGTCCTGGCGCGAATGGTCCGCTCCGGCGTCCTCGAGACGATCACCTCCCAGTACCACCGCACGGCGGTCCTCAAGGGCCTCTCCCCCTCGCAGGTCGTCCGCCGTCACGTCGTGCGCAACGCCCTCATCCCGACCGTCTCCCTCCTCGGGATCTACCTCGGCACCCTCCTCGGCGGCAGTGCCGTGGTCGAGACGCTCTTCGGCTATCCCGGGCTCGGCGCGCTGCTCGTAACCGCGACGGAGAAGAAGGACGTGTTCCTCCTCGAAGCTGGAGTCATGGTCACGGGTGTCATCTCGCTCGTCGCTCTGCTCCTGGCCGACGTCTGCTTCCTCCTCATCGACCCCCGCATCCGATTCGACGACGGCGAGTGACCCGTGAGCATCCTGCGATCTGAAGTGACGAGTGGACTCGCGAGTCCTCCCGAAGTACTCGGTGAGGCCGAGCGGTCTGATCCTGGCAGCCAGTCCCCATCGGGCCAGTCCTCCCCATCCGGCCCATCTTCCCCATCCGGCCCATCTTCCCCGTCCGGCCCGTCTTCCCCGTCCGGCCCGTCTTCCCTGTCCGGCCCGTCTTCCCTGTCCGGCCGCTCCCCCCGTTCGACCAGGATCAGGCGATTGCTCCGCCGTCCGACGTTCACCGTGAGCGCCGTGGTCGTCCTCTGGTGGGTCGTCGCCGCGATCGCATGGCGCTGGTTCGGATTGGACCCATTCGGCGACACCGGCGCGAAGCTCGCGGCTCCCGGCCTCGCCCATCTGTTCGGGACCGATCACCTGGGTCGGGATGTCTTCGCCCGGGTCCTCGCCGGTGCAGAACCCGCACTGCAGATCGGTCCGGCTGGGACGCTCCTCGCGACCGTGCTCGGTTCCGCGATGGGGCTCATCGCCGGCTACTACCGCGGGTTCGTCGACACGGTGTTCATGCGGATCTTCGACGTCTTCCTCGCTCTGCCGACGCTCATCTTCCTGCTCGTCATCGTCGGCGGGTTCGGCAGCAGTGTTCCCGTGCTCACGTTGACGGTCGGGCTCCTCTTCGCCCCCAGCATCGCCCGGATCGTCCGTGCCGCAGTGCTCGTCGAGATGGGCAAGCAATATGTGACGAGTGCGAAGATGCAGCGGGAGTCGTCGGTGCGGATCCTCTTCCGGGAGCTGCTTCCGAACATCGTCCCCGTCATCATCGTGCAGGCGACACTGAGTCTCGGTGCGGCGATCTTCATCTCCTCATCGCTCTCCTTCCTCGGGCTCGCCGCCGCTCCGCCGTCTCCCGACTGGGGACTCGCGATCAACGAGAACCGCATCTACCTGCAGACCGCCTGGTGGACCCTCGTCTTCCCGGCTCTCGGCATCGCATCGCTCGTGGTCGCCGTGAATCTGATCGCCGACAACCTGAAGGAGGTGTTCCGCCGATGAGTACTGAGACAGGAGTGACTGTCGGACCAGGTGCGACTGTCGGACCAGGTGCGACTGTCGGAACAGGTGCGACTGTCGGAACAGAGGCAGGCCGACTCGCCGCAGCCGAACCGACCGTCCGAGTCAGAGGCATCCGGGTGAGCTACCGGACGGAGGAGGTGGACCGGGAGGTCGTCGCCGATGTCTCCTTCGACATCGCGGCCGGTGAATCGTTCGGTCTGGTCGGTGAATCCGGGTCCGGCAAGAGCACGATCGCTCTCGCGCTCACCCGGTATCTCCCCCGCACTGCGACGGTGACGGCCGATCAGCTCACGGTCGCCGGCGAGCAGGTCGCTTCGCTCGGCAAACGGGCGCTTCGTCGCTACCGCTCGACGGCGATCGGCGTCGTCTACCAGGAGCCGGGACTGGCGCTCAATCCGACGTCGAGTGTCGGCGAACAGCTGGCCGAGGTCTACCGGCTGCACGGCTCTTCGGCGAAGGCCAGCCGCTCGCAGACGATTGCGGCCATGGAACTCGTCGGCCTCCCCGATCCCGCCCGCATCGTGAGCCGGTATCCGCACGAGCTGTCCGGTGGCCAGCAGCAGCGGGTCGTCATCGCCATGGCTCTTGCGACGCGGCCTGCGCTCCTCATCCTCGACGAGCCGACGACCGGTCTCGACAGCAACGTCGAAGCCGACATTCTCGCGCTCATCGATCGGCTCCAGGCCGACCTCGGGTTCGCGACCCTGCTCATCAGTCACAACCTGCCGCTCGTCGCGACGCACTGCCGTCGTATCGGTGTCCTCCAGAACGGTGTCCTCGTCGAGACCGGTGAGGCGGGTGCCGTCATCGATGCTCCGCAGCATCCCTATGCGCAGGCACTCGTCGCTGCGCTCCCGGACCTCGAGGCTCCGCGTGCTGTGCGTGCTGGGCATACTGGGCGTGCGCACGAGGCGATTTCGGTCGTCGACCGCGCTGCGGGCAGAAGCGACAGTCCACTCGTCGAGGCTCCTCTCGTTCAGATTCGTGCGCTCACGAAACGTTACGGAACGAAGCTCGCGCTCGATGGTGTCGACCTCACGCTCGGTCGGGGTGAGGTTCTCGGCATCGTCGGCGAGTCCGGCAGCGGCAAGACGACCTTCGGTCGGGCAGTGGCCGGGCTCACGACGTTCGAGGGGTCGATCACATTCGCCGATGCCTCTGATGCCACTGGCGCCACTGATGCCACGGACGCTCCGTTAGTTTCAGTGAACCGCACGAAGCGCGACGTCCCTCCCGTACAGATCGTGTTCCAGAGCCCTGATGCTTCGCTCAATCCGAGAAGGACCGTGCGTCAGGTGTTGTCGCGTTCCATCACCCTGTTGGGTGGAGACACGGACGCCGTCACGCTCGCCGAGTCGACCGGTCTCCCGATCGATGCGCTCGACAAGTTCCCGCACGAGTTGTCGGGTGGCCAGAAGCAGCGTGTTGCGATCGCTCGAGCGTTCGCCGGTCCTGTTCCGCTCGTCGTGTGCGATGAGCCGACGTCGGCCCTCGATGTCTCCGTCCAGGCCCGCATTCTCGATCTCCTCGCCGAGTTGCAGGAACGAACCGGTGTCTCATACCTCTTCATCACGCATGATCTGGCTGTCGTTCGTCGGATCGCCGACCGGATCGCCGTCCTCAATCACGGTTCGCTCGTGGATGTGGGAGCCACTGAGGAGGTCTTCGCGGGTGGTCGGCATCCGTACACGGAGTCGTTGATCGGTGCGGCTCGCCGTCTGCGTTCGCGTGGGCGTGAGCGTGAGGAACATGACCACCGCGTGGAGCAGAGTCCTCGAGAGCTGCGCGCTGTTGAGGTCGAGGGTGCGGTGGAGGGTGACGTTGAGGTTGGCGTCGTCTAGCTGTCGTTCCTGTGAGGTTGTAGACGCGATCTGACCCCTGTTCCCTGAGCTTTCGGCCCCTGAGCCTGTCGGTCCCTGAGCCTTTCGGTCCCTGAGCCTGTCAAAGGGCGGGGGTTTGAGGATCTGGGGCGTCTCCACTTCGACAAGCTCAGTGACCGGGTGCCGTGTCGGTCCCTGAGCCTGTTGAAGGGAAGGGGGCACGGATCCGAAGCGTCCGCACTTCGACAGGCTCAGCGACCGGGTGCGGTATCGGTCCCTGAGCCTGTCGAAGGGTGTGGGTCGGGGATATGGGTCGTCCGCACTTCGACAAGCTCAGCGACCGGGTGCGGCAGGGTCTGGGACCGGGTTGATGTGGTCATGTGTCAGGGAGTGGTTCGAGGGGGTACCAGTCCGGGGGATCCGGTTCCGTGGTGAATACCTGACCACTCGGACTGATCCAGTGCAGCACCCCGTCCGGACCCGGTTCCAGGGACCAGTTGGTTTCGTGTTTGAGGTGGTGGTGCTTCGGACACAGGTGCGCGAGGTTCTCCACCGACGTTTCACCTCCCTCCGACCACGGGACCGTGTGGTCCAGTTCGCATCCCTTCGCGAGGCGGTTGCAGCCCGGTGCTCGGCAGTGGGTGTCTCGGATCGCGAGGGCTCGTTTCATGTCCGCGGGTGGCACGTATCGTTCTCGACTCACCGAGAGGACCGCCCCGGTCTCAGGGTGGGTGAGGATCCGGGTGAAGGACTTCGCGTGCACGCTCAGCCTGACCGCGGTCTCCGGGTCGATGGGACCGTAGCCTTCGAGGGAACCTGGTTGGTGCTCGTGACCAAGGATCGTCATCACCGGGACCGTGACATGCACGGTGGGGATGATGCCTTCCGTGATGTCCTCGATGCTCGGGAGCGGACGGGTCGCGGTGCGGGGTTCAAGGGCCGAGAGGGCCGCGCGGCCACGGTCAAGGACAGCCACGTTCGGTGTCGGTGTGGTTGCCCCGTCGTCCATGGACGCGGCGGGACGCGCTGGTAGGGACCGTGCCGCCCACGCAGGGACTTCCTCATCCTCGACAACTGGTGTGGCCGTTATGGGCGCCGCGACCAGTGCGGGACGCCCAGAAGACGCCGTGACACCGTAGAGGAGCAGACTCTGGGCGTTGTCGACCATCAACTGCGCACGCGTGCGGGAATCGCCGCGGCGTTGCGTGGCCGCAGTGAGGTCGGACAGGCGGTTGTAGGCGGCAGTTGCGATGGTCGCCGTGGTGAGGATCGACAGCCACGACATGCCATCCGGTGCCGGGGTCAGGGTCACGTGGCGGTCCTGCCTGGCCCGGTGGTGACGGGTACCGATGGTTTCCGGGTGGAGCTTCTCCCGCAACTGCCGAGCCAGCTGCTTCAGCTGTGCCGCGGTGCAGGTCTGCGCGAGGGGCAGGATCCGAGTCTCGAACTCTGCACGATCCGCAGAGTCGACATCCGCGAGCTGCTCCACGATCACCCGAGCATGCCCGACCGAGATCGAACCCCCGGAGAGCGCGGCAAGCGTGGCAGGGAGCTGGTCCACGAGGACTTTGGACTCGGCGATGCGATGTTGGATCGTGCGCTCCGGAACCCGCGTCATCGCAGAGAGCTCCAGGTGCAGGGAGAGACGGGCGAGGTCCTTCGCCCGGGCCGAGGTCGTGCCGGGAGGAGCGAGCGTGAGCGCGGTGAGGTCGGACAGGCGGGCGGCCTCGGCGAACAGGGTGGCCTTGCGTGCTTCGGCTGCCGCGATACAGACGTTTTCCGCGACGATCTGCTCGCCGAGGCTCGTGAGACGAGCGGCGATCGCGTCCGGAGTCGAAGGTATGTCCACTCATCAAGAATACCAAGGAGACGTGTTCTAGAACAGGGGTTCGAAGAATCTGTGGAGAACTTCTGCGCACCTAGACCCCACACTTCGACAAGCTCAGTGACCGGGACTGAGAGGCGCGGCGGTATTGCGAGGGCGACGCACTTCGACAGTCTCAGTGACCGAGCTGGGGCGACCCACTTCGACAGGCTCAGTGACCGGGAGCGAGAAGCGCGGCGGTATTGCGAGGGCAACGCACTTCGACAGGCTCAGTGACCGGGAGAACACTTCGACGGACTCAGTGACCGGGCTGGGGCGACGCACTTCGACAGGCTCGGCGGCCGGGCGGAAAGAGCGCGGCGCCAGGAAGCCGAGAACAAACGTCAGGCCAGCAGACCGAAGAAGGCGGCGATCCAGTCCGCAGCCACGAGCCGATCGGTCGATCTGCCCATGATCCGAGGAGCCCGCTTCGGGTTCGGAACGACGTGTCCACCACCCTCGATCGTCACGAGCGTGACGGGCTGAAGCCCGTCGGCACGATAATCAGTCCGAACGATCGACGTCCGAGAACGACCCGGAGCGTCCACGGCGGACGTCGTCGGAACACCGCCAACACCGCCCGGCAGCCCCGAAGCACCAGAACCCACACCAGCGACCGGGAAACCATTGCGCTCAGCGAAGTACGCAGCGGTTTCTGGCGCCGACATCCCGAGCCCACGAGGACGGAATCCCCACAGGCTCGCCATCCCACCACCGTAGGGCACGAGCGGATCCGCGGTGCCGTGGAAGAGGATCGTCGGCAGCGAATGAGGATGCGCCGGAGCAAGCACATCGGCAGGCGGCACAGCAGCACTCGACAGCACAGCAGCACCAGGAAGCCCACCATCACGCGACGGCACGGGACCGGGCGCGAACTCCGCCGGAACGGACTGCGTGACGGAGACGATCGCGATGCCGGCCAGGCGATCCGGGATCTCATGAGCAAGACGGATCACCATCTGGCCACCGTTCGAGAACCCGATGGCGTAGACACGAGCCGGATCGATGCCGAACCGCTCCCGAAGCCGATCGACGACAGCGATCGTGAACGCCGTGTCGTCCATCCCGTCACGCCGTGCAGCGAAGTCGGACGAACGGCGCGCATCGTTCCAGTGACGCTTGTGACCATCGAGATAGACGACGATCGAACCACCGCCGACGAGCCCGCCGGCAGTAGAACCAGCGGCACCCGCAGAACCGGCAGCAGTACCGCCGGCAGCAGCAGCACCGAACCCACCGGCGAAGCGATCGAACGTCCCACCCGCGAACGAGCGGAGGATGGCACCGGTCTGATTGGAACCATGGAACGCGAGGACCACGGACCCGTCCTCCCGCCCGACCGGAGGCCGCACGACGAGAGCCGAACGCTCATGCCCTCCGACATCGAGGACGAGGCGCTCACTCCGCAGCTCACCACTGCGCCCATCCCCGCCGATCCGCCGACGCTCTTCGACCGACCCACCCCCACCGGCACCCCCACGCCCACTGTTTCCATGCGCGCTGTTTCCATGCCCACTGTTTCCATGCGCCCTGTTTCCATCCGAGCCGCTCCCACGCCCATCGCTCCCACGCACCACTCGCGACATCACTCCTCGATTCCCGGCGATCACCGCCGTGCTCCATGGCGACGACCGCGCGATCCGCGGTGGCGACCGCCATCACGCCGACCGTACCACAAACGGATGACCTATCCACTCGGATTCGGGATCCGTCTGGTGTACGGTCGAACCATGACACGAACGGTCGAAGCATGACGCCGGCAGACGACTCACCGACTCGCCTCCGCAGCGACGCCGCACGGAACCGGACGGCGATCATCACGGCCGCCCGATCGATGGCGGACGCCCGCGAACCCGTACAGCTGAACGCGGTCGCCCGAGCCGCGGAAGTGGGCGTGGGAACCGTCTACCGGCACTTCCCGACGGTCGAAGACCTCCTGGAGACCCTCGTCGACGACCGGTTCATCAGCCTGACCGCGGACGCCGCAGCCGCAGCGGACGCCATCGATCCCGTCGAAGCGTTCCGCACGTTCCTGCGCGCTTCCGTGCTCGTCTACGTCGAGGACGAACTCTTCGCCACGGCCGCGACGAATGCCAGGCCGGCGCGCCAGGAGACGCGACGACTCAGGATGGGCCTGCTCACGGAGTTCAGCCGTCTCCTCGAACGGGTCGCAGACGCCGACGGGCTCAGGGCGTCGGTCGGAGCGGACGATGCGATGGCCCTCGTGTGCGGCATCGCCTACGCCGTCAGGCTGTCACCGGAACGTCCGCGAGCGGTCGTCGCCGAACGCTATCTCGGCGCACTGCTCGACGGACTCGTGCAGCGCTGAGCGGAAACCCCGGACACCAACCGGGCACCACGCACCCACGCATCCCGCCCCGCACCCAGGCATCCACGCACCCCGCCCAGGCACCTACGCGCTCAACAACGACCGAACGAGCGCGAACGTCTCCTGCCTCGACAGCTCGGGCAGGTACGCCCCGCCGATCGCCCGCCCGATGACGGGCAGCGTGAGCGGGTCCCGGTAGGCCAGCGACAGCGTCTCGTACCGCGGGTGGAACTTCGCCTTGTACCGGAACAGCGACGTGAAGCCGTAGGCGGGCTCGAGCTTCCTGGCGAGGACGTCGAGAACCCGTGAGAGCACGGTCGGCGCCTCCTGCTCCTCACCGTCGGCGAGCGGCGGAGTGGCGAGCGGAGCACCAGACAGCGACAGGAGTTCAGCCCCGTCCGCCTGCATGCGCAGCGCTGCGGAAGCGATCAGGAACTCCATGATCCCGGGCATGCTGTCGGGAGACTTCCGCATGAAGTCGAGCGTCCAGCCGACGGTGAGACCATCACGGAACACAGGCAGCCAACTCGTGACCGCCTGCAACCGACCGTCCGGACCGACCGCCACCATGAGGGCGACATCGGGGTCCTGCAACTCCTCGAAGCCACCGAGCGTGAAGCCCATCTCCGGCAGCTCCTTCTCCGTGACCCACTGCTCCGAGATGTCGCGGATCTGCGTCTGCAGCGGCTTCGCGAGTTCGTCGTAACTCGTCCACTGGGCGGAGATGCCCTCTTTGGTCCCTCGGTTGAGCGGCGTCCGGATGTTCTGCCACGACTTGCCCGTGAAGGCGAGCGTGGTGAGGTCGAGCGTCGTCTCGACGGCGACGGGCAACGACTCCCAACCGAGCTCATCCACGATGGGCAGGAGCCGTTCGTGCACGCTGTAGAACGCCGGGATCCAGCTGTTCGCGTCGCAGTGCGCGATGAAGCCGAGCATTGCTTCGCGTTCCAGTTCCGGACGGCAGATCGGGTCGGAGAGGGTGATGGCGACATCGCCGATCACGCGGTACGCGACGGCGGCCTGCCTGTCGGCGCTGAACCAGTACTGGTTGCCTGGCCACAACGCCATGAAGCCGAGCGTACCGGCGCCGCGTTCGATCAGTCGACGCACCTCGGTCTCGCCGAGGCGACTGGCGACGGAACGCGAGGAGCCGAGCACCCGAACGAGCCCGATGACGACGAGCGTCCAGAACACGGGGCCGACCCACTGCAGCACCATCGCCGTGACGGGATGCGTGGACGAGTAGACCGCGTCGTTCGTCAGGAGGAAGTTGACCGGCAGGAAGCGGAGGAGCGCGTCGACGAGGAGCTGTTGCGGCGCAACGACGGGGCTGAACGAACTGATCGTGAGGAGCGACGCGAGGAGGGTGAGCCCCGTGAGGAGCAAGAATCCGACCCCCGTCCAGACGGAGAACCGCGCAACGGCCGAGGGATCCGAGCGGATCGCGAAGTGCCTCCGGTTGACGAGCAGCACGATGCTCACGATGACGGGCACGAGCATCGGTCCGCCGGCCCAGAGGAGGAGTTCGATCGCATCGATGGCGCGGAGCCCGGTGGAGCTCGGGTCGAAGACGACACCGAGGGCGAGGATCGCGAACACCGAGGCGAGCGCTGCGATGACGAGGTTCACGACGACGGCGAGCAGGAGGCCCAGGCGACGCCCCTTGCGGAGCCCCATGGCGGCCACGAGCAGGAGGGCGAGCGGGAGGAAGAGCAGGATGATCGACCCGGGGCCGTGCAGTTGCAGGAACGCGCTGTCGTGCGCACAAGCGAGGGCGGATTCGTTCGCGCATGCCTCCTTGACGCCCGCGGAGTCCGGGAACGGGTCGCCGAAGATCCAACCGAACATGGACAGGACACCGATCCCGGTGGGGTTGAGGGCGGCGATGACGGGACCGATCGCGCTGATCGCGACGGTGAGCGCCAGCAGGTTGCGCGTCTCCGCGTGGGAGCTGCGGTGCAGGTTGAAGCGCGCACCTCCGTGCTGCAGGGCTGCACCGAGCAGCAGACCCGCGAGACCGGCGATGAGCCGGTAGGCGTCTGAGGACGCACCGTTGAACAGCGCGAGGACGAGGAGGACCGCGATACCGCCGATGCGGACACGCCGACGCCAGAGCGGACCTGCGAAGGCACTCGCGGTGAGCAGCGCCCCGACGACGGGGATGAGCGGATCCACCGTGCTGTCCGTCCAGGTCTCCGCCGACCACGCCTCGCCGATGAGGTTGCCGAGCCACTGGGCGACGAGACCGAATCCGACGCCGGCGACACCGGTGACGCCCAACGCGAGCGCGGTACGGCCATGGCCCAGTCGACGCTCGGACCAGCCGACGGCGCCGAGGACGGCGGCGAGGAGGAGGACGAGCCGCAGCGGACCCTCCGGGATCACGAGCGCCGTGAAGATCGTCCACCAGTGGCCGTCGGCGAACACGGTCTCCACACCGGTCCCCCACTGCGCGACGGCAAGCGTGGTCGCGGTAGCGAACGCCGTCCCGGACACGAGCGCGGCGGTCAGGATGACGAACGCGAAGCCGACGGCGACGGGGACGGACGCGAGGTACCGTCCGATCGCGCTCGTCGAGCGGACGATGCGACCGGGCGTCCGGTCGACGTGCCCAGGCTGCTCGGCCTGCACAGGCTGCTCGGCGCGCACCGGCTGCTCGGACGGAACGGCAGGACTGTCGGGTGTACTGATGATGGTCGGTCCTTCGTGACGCGGAACGGGAGATCGTCCGTGTCCACGCTACGGACCATGCCCCGTCTTGGAATCGTCCATGAGGATGAGACCTGCCCGGTTCGCCTCGTACCGGAGGCTGGTGTCTGGTGCGCGCGCTCAGCCGACCGTGCCTCAGCCGACCGTGCCTCAGCCGACCGTGACTCAGCCGACCGTGACTCAGCCGACCGTGACGACCGGTGTGCCCTCGTCGGCGCCCTCCGGCACCTCGACCACAGGGCGCTGCAGCAGTTCGAGCAGCGCGATGACGATCGCGGCGACGACGAGCGTCCAGACGACGAGTCCCGCCGTGAGCGGCCGGACGAGGAGCACGATCGCAGCGGAGCCGACGGCGACGACGACCCGGAGCAGCACACGCTGGCGGTACAGCCACACACCGGTCGCGCCCGTCGTGACCCCGTGCTGCTCCGCCGACTCGCGGATCCAGCGCACCCCGCTCGCGAAGAAGCCGCGCAGACGCCTGGGGATGCGGAACGGACCCGAGTACCAGGCGACGACCGCGACGACGACTGCGAGGACGAGGACGGACACCCCGGTGTCGCGCATCGCCTGCACGACCGCCTCGAAGAGGATCCTGGCCACGTTCGCAGGCACGAGCGATGGGCTGATCGAAGACACGAGCACGATTTTCCCGACGCCGAACCCGACGAGGAGGGCCGCCATCGCGACGGCGAGACCGATCGCCGCCCAGACGAGTGCGAGCGCGCGGCGGCGCGCCACGAGGACACCCGCTGCGAGGAACAGCAAGGACACCCACGGCAGCCACGCTCCCGCCGCGAGCGCGAGGCCGTAGGCGAGTTGGACGGTCGGGATCGCATCGGACTGCGCCACGGTGATCGTCCGGTCGACTGCAGGGATCTGGCTCGCGAAGGTGATGCCCTGTGCGACGAGGTGCTGTTTGACGGCCTCGATGATCGGAGCCAACTGGATGCCGATGGAACCGTCGTCGCCGAGGCTGATCGCGGACCCCGGATCGCTCTGCAGAGCACTCACGAGCTGCGAGTGGCTGATGCGGAGGGCTTCAGCCCACACATCGGCGAACGCGGGCGAGCCGACGAAGCCCTGCACCCCGCTCCGCATGAGCGACTGGATGCCCTGCGCGGCCGGTCCCTTGAGCGCTTCGAGCGCACGCGTGGCGACGGGCCCGGTGCCGAGCTCCGCGATGCCGTCGAAGACGTCCGAGGTCAGCTTCGGCACGTCGACCTGCTGGTTGATGACGTCGAGCGCCTCGTCCGTGATGAACGCCTGCACCGCCGGGTCCTTCGCGAGCGGGGCGTAGGCGGCGACGAATCGGGTCGTGTCGGTCAGCTCGATCTTCGCCCAGGACGCGACGACCGCCACGGGCGCGAGGACGGCGCCGATGACGACGAGGACGGTGGCGAGGAGGGTCCAGGACCAGTTGCGCCGGTGCTGCACCCGCACCGGTCGCTCGGACGCCGCTGACACGGGCAGCACCTGCACGCGCAGGGTCGCATTCTCCGACTCGAGCTCCTCGATGCGTCGGAGCAGATCCGCGTTCGTGCTGCGCGCCATGATGACTCCCCAGTTCGTTCGGCGTCAGCCGATTCCCGCATGCGTGCGGGCAGCTTCCGTCCGGCGTCAGCCGATTCCCGCACGCGTGCGGCCAGCTTCACTGTAGCGACGACGCGAGACGTGCGTCTCACTCGGAACGAATGAGTCGGGGGAAGGCGAGGCTCCGAACCCGCGCGATCTCCGCACGAGCGCGCTCTGGCGGGGCAGCGACATCCATTGGCGACGGGGCGACATCCGGGCGGGCAGCGCTGGATATGCTGAAAACGAAGCGCGAAGTTTGGTGAGCCTCACCTGACTTCCACGGTCCCGACGACGCGGCCACACCCCATCGCAGAGCTCCGCTTCCCTCTGCCACCCTCCCGCACCGAATCGAAAGACCAGATCCCCATGCGCATCATCACCCCATTCGTCGCGCGTGCCGTGCTCGGCACGGCCGTCGTCGCTCTGGCCCTCACCGGCTGCTCGAGCCAGGCCGGCGGCGACGCCGCCGGCACGTCCGGCGAGACCCGCTCCATCGAGACCATCTACGGAACGGTGGACGTCCCGAAGACGCCCAAGCGCATCGTCGCGATCGGCTTCACCGAGGCCACGACGCTCGCCGACCTCGGCATCGCCCCCGTGGGACGGACGAACTACATTCCGCCGCTCGAGGCCTACGACAGCTTCTTCAAGGACATCCCCGTGGTCGAGGACGCGAACGCGACGCCCGACCTCGAGAAGATCGCCTCGCTGAAGCCCGACCTCATCATCGGCTCCGAGTTCGCGGACAAGGCGGACAAGGCCGCCTTCGCGAAGCTGTCCTCCATCGCGCCGACGGCGATCTTCGAATGGAAGCCGGCAGCGGCGAACTGGGAGAACGAAGCCCAGAGCACGGCGGAAGCGGTCGGCAAGACGGCCGAACTGGACACATTGAAGGCGTCGTACGCCGAGAAGGCCGCCGACATCAAGGCGACGTACGCCGACTACCTCTCCACGCACACCATCGACGCGTTGAGCGGCGACACCGACAACTGGTACCTCGACGGTCCCAGCTCGGCGCCCGGCCGCGTCCTGACCGATGCAGGTGCGCGCTTGAACGCCGGAGCCGATCAGAAGGACGGCT
The DNA here is from genome assembly GCF_050587525.1 of Plantibacter lichenum. Lineage (NCBI taxonomy): Bacteria > Bacillati > Actinomycetota > Actinomycetes > Micrococcales > Microbacteriaceae > Plantibacter > Plantibacter lichenum. The sequence goes on from NZ_JBOBFT010000013.1 coordinate 60,996, forward strand.
ACGTGCAGTACTCCCCCGAACAGTACGGACTCCTCGCCGACACCGACCTGATCTTCGTGTCCGCCGACACGACCGACGACGCCACGCCCGTCACCTCGAACGCCGTCTTCGGTGCGACGAGAGCCGCTGTCAACGGCCATGTCATCCAGAGCGGTCACTTCTACAGCGGCAGCTATGCGATGGCGGAAGCACTCCTCGACGATCTGCAGGCCGCCCTCGCGAAGGTGCAGGGCTGAGCGCGTCCGGTCGCTGAGCCGAGACCCGGTAACTGAGCTTGTCGAAATGGTGACGCCCTTCGACAAGCTCAGGGACCGGGGACAGCACGCTCAGGGACCGGACACACGCAACAACTCGTCACACACATCAACACAGGGCAACATCCTCGGAAGGCCACCTGACCCGGTGGAACACTGACTGGCACCGCAGCGCACCGGCTGCGCCACACCAGCAGCCTTCCGAAGGGTCACCCCATGAGCGAACCGACCACCCCGCCGGCATCCACTCCGCCGCCGACCGACCAGCCCGACCAGTCCGAGCAGCTCAAGCAGCCCAAGGAGCGCCGCCGTCGCCGGACCGCCCCGCTCGTCATCGCAGGCGTCGTCGCGGCAGCACTCGTCGCGGGCGGCATCGTCTGGGCCGTGACGGCGAACGGTTCCTCCGAGGCCAGCGCCGGTGGCGTCGTCGACACCTCCGCGACCGTCACGGTCGGCCTCCGCCTCGAACCGGACAACCTCGACGTCAGGACCACGAGCGGCATCGCCCTCGACCAGGTCCTCCTCGACAACGTCTACGAAGGCCTCATCACCCGCGGACCGGACAACACCTACGTGCCCCGCATCGCCGAGAAGTACGAGGTCTCGTCGGACGGGCTCGAGTACACCTTCACCCTCCGGGACGGCGTGACCTTCCACGACGGCGCAAAGCTCACCGCCGAGGACGTCGTCTGGTCCTACAACACGGTCAAGGACGACGACAGCGTCAACGGGCACGGCGACTTCTCCGACGTCACGAAGATCTCCTCGCCCGACGCCAAGACGGTCGTCATCGACCTGGCCAAGCCGAATCTCGGCTTCCTGTGGTCCCTCACCGGCCGCGCCGGAATCGTCCTCGAGCAAGCGGCGAAGAACGACCTCGCCACGACGGCGAACGGCACCGGCCCCTTCACGATCGCGAAGGGCGGCTGGAAGCAGGGCGACAGCCTCACGCTCGACCGCAACGAGCACTACTACCGCGACGCACCGTCGATCGCGTCCGTGACGTTCGTCTACTACTCCGATCAGTCCGCCCTCGACAACGCGCTGCAGGCCGGCGACCTCGACGTCGGCGGCACGACCAAGACGGTGGCGAAGGGCTACGCTTCGAAAACCGGTTGGACCGTGAACGAGACGAGCTCGAGCGACGTTTGGACACTCGCCTTCAACAACCAGAAGGCCCCGCTGAACGACGTCCGCGTCCGGCAGGCCATCCGTCAGGCGATCGACCACAAGGCGTTCCTCTCCCTCGACGACGTGAGCGGCAAGGCGCTCGGCAGCCCCATCCCGGACTCCGACCCCGGCTACACCGACCTCACCTCGATCGACCCGTACGACCCGGCCGCAGCCAAGAAGCTCCTCGCCGAAGCCGGCTACGCGAACGGCCTCGACCTCACGCTCACCATCCCGAGCCTCTACGGAGCGACCGTGAGCGATCTGCTCACCTCCCAGCTGCGCGAGGTCGGGATCACCCTGACCGTCAAGCAGGTCGAATTCCCGGCCTGGCTCGACACCGTCTACAAGCAGCACGACTACGACCTCAGCTACGTCGACCACGCCGAAGCTCGCGACTTCGCGAACTACGCGAACCCCGACTACTACTTCGGGTACGACAACCGGCAGGTGCAGGATCTCTACGCCCAGTCGCAGGAGACGACGGACCTCGACGCGTCGTCCAAGCTCCTCGCCCAGGCCGCGAAGCTCGTCTCCGAGGACGCCGCAGCCGACTGGCTGTACAACTCCTCGGGCAACCAGGTGATCCGCGACACGATCTCGGGCTTCCCCACGAGCAACACCAACGCACGGCTCGACCTGTCCAAGGTCGTCGTCGGCAGCGCGAAGTAGGTCGCCCCAATGCTCAGGTTCCTCTCGGCGCGTCTCGTCCTGCTCGTCGCCGGCCTCGTCCTCGCCAGCCTCCTCGTGTTCCTCACGCTCCGGGTCCTCCCGGGCGATGTGGCGCAGGTGCTCGGCGGGATGCAGGCGAGCGATGCGCAGCTCGCGGCGATCCGGGAGAACCTGGGCCTCGACCGCCCGCTCCCCGTCCAATACCTGGACTGGGTGGGCGGGCTCGTGCGCTTCGATCTCGGCCACTCGCTCGTGACCGGGTCACCGGTCGCGGCGGAGCTCGCCGAGAAGGCGCAGGTGACGGTCCCGCTCGCGCTCCTCTCCCTCGGCTTCTCGATCCTGATCAGCTTCCCGCTCGGCTTCCTCGCCGCCGTCCACCATCGCCGTCCGGCCGGAACCGTCCTGTCCTTCGGAGCACAGGCGATCGCATCGATCCCCGCCGTCTGGGCTGGACTCGTCCTCGCGATCGTCTTCGGTCTCGTGCTCGGGTGGCTCCCCGTCGGAGGATTCCCCCGCGACGGCTGGGCGGACCCGGGCAAGGCGTTCGTCGCGCTCATCCTGCCAGCGATCACGATCGCCCTCATCGAAGGCGCCGTGCTGCTCCGCTTCGTCCGTTCCGCGGTCCTCGAGGTCGTCGGGACCGACTACGTCCGAGCAGGAGCGGCCCATGGACGCACCAGGACGCAGGCGCTGCTCATCCACGGCCTGCCGAACGCCGGCCTCAGCCTCGTGACCGTCTTCGGCCTGCAGGTCGCGACCGTGCTCGTCGGCGCCGTCGTCATCGAACAGCTCTTCAACCTGCCGGGCATCGGCCGCATGCTCGTCGGCGACGTCGGCGGACGAGACCTCGTGAAAGTGCAGAGCGAGATCTTCGTGATGACGGCGTTCGTCCTCGTCGTCGGCTTCGCGATCGACATCGTCCACCGCCTCATCGATCCCCGACAACGACAGCGAGCAGCATGAACACGCACACCCAGGAGTGGACACGATGACCGCGACCGCCATCCACCGCATCACCGCATCCCGTCCGGGCCTCCGGGCCCCGCTCTGGCTGCGGGAGCTCGTGCGGCGCCCGAACGGCGCCATCGGCCTCGCCGTCGTCGCACTGTTCGTGGCCGTCGCGCTCATCGCCGTCGTCTGGACGCCGCACGATCCCGTGCAGGCCGCGCCCTACCAGCAGTGGCTCCCGGCGTCCTGGCAGCACCCGTTCGGCACCGATGCGCTCGGACGCGACACGCTCAGCCGACTCATGGCGGCCACCTCGACGGCACTCGTCGTCGCGTTCGCGGCGATCGCGCTCTCCGGCGTCCTCGGCATCCTCCTCGCAGCGCTGAGCTCGCTCACCTCGGTCTGGTTCCGGGAAGCGACGGCGGTCCTCATCGACGTCCTCGTCGCGTTCCCCACACTCCTCATCGCGATGATGCTCGCATCGTCCTTCGGCGGGTCCCTCGCCGTCGTGATCCTCGCCGTCGGCATCAGCTTCAGCATCTCGATCGGTCGGGTCACGAAAGCCGAGATGACACGGGTGCTCGCGAGCGACTACGTGCTCGCGGGGCGTGCGGCGGGCTTCGGCCCAGCCCGGACCCTCGTCGAGCACGTCGTGCCCAACGTCGGCTCCGTCTTCATCGTCCAGCTCTCGATCGCGGGCGGCGTCGCGGTCCTCGCGGAGGCCGGGCTGTCCTACCTGGGCTACGGCGCCCCGCCGAATACACCGTCCTGGGGCCGGATGCTCGCCGACTCGCAGAGCTCCATCACGACGCACCCGTGGTCGGTCATCTGGCCGGGCCTCACGATCGCCCTCTTCGTCTTCGGACTCAGCCTCCTGGGCGACGCGATCCGCGAAGCGACTGACCCCCGCCTGAAGCGGGGCCGCATCCCGGCCTCGGACGAGCAGACCGCTGCAGAGGTGACGTGGTGAGCGGAGGTGACGCGGTGAGCGGGACGGCAGCGTTGCACGACGACCGTTCGCTCGTCGTCGACGGACTGACGATCGAGCTCGGCGGCCGACGAGTCGTCGACGACGTCTCCTTCACCCTGTCCACCGGCGAACGGCTCGGCCTCATCGGCGAGTCCGGCTCAGGAAAGTCGCTCACGGCGCTCGCGATCCTCGGGCTGCTCCCGGAGGAGGCGACCGCCACCGGAAGCATCACCCTCGACGGCGTGGAGCTCCTCGGCCGGGACGACTTCGACCTCGCGGCCATCCGAGGACGCCGCATCGGCATGGTGTTCCAGGAACCGCAGACCGCCCTCAACCCGCTCCTCCCCGTCGGACGCCAGATCTCCGAACCGATCAGGGCCCACTTCCGCGTGTCCAGGAGGGAGGCGCATGCACGCGCGGTGGAGCTCGCCGCCCGCGTCCTCCTCCCCGATCCGGAGCGCACCGTCCGTCTCTACCCGCACCAGCTCTCAGGCGGCCAACGCCAGCGCGTCGCGATCGCGGCGGCGCTCTCGACGAGCCCGGCCGTCCTCATCGCCGACGAACCGACCACGGCCCTCGACGTGACGATCCAGGCCGAGATCCTCACCCTCTTCGAACGCCTCGTCGAGGAGACGGGGGCCTCGCTCCTGTTCATCACCCACGATCTCGCGGTCCTGTCGCGCATCAGCACCCACGCGGTCGTCCTCGCCGGCGGCAGCGTCGTCGAACGGGGCGCAGTCGTCGACCTCGTGCACGAACCGACGCACACCGTCACGAAGCACCTCATCCGCGCAGCGAGGGCGACCAGCTGGGTCCACCGCGCGCCGGCGGAAGGGGGTGCGCGATGACCGTCGCGAACACCTCTGCCGTCTCTGAGCCGATCACGCCGCTCCTCCGGGTGCGCGGGCTGTCCAGGGACTACCGGCTCCCCCGCGAGCACCTCTTCGCACCTGCACCGGTGCGGCACGCGGTCCGCGAGGTCGACCTCGACGTCTTCGACGGCGACGCGATCGCCGTGATCGGCGAATCCGGCTCCGGCAAGTCGACCCTCGTCCGCACCATGCTCGCCCTCGACGAGGCGAGCGCGGGAACGGTCGAGTTCGACGGCCGCCCCGTGGAACCGGGCAGCGCGGCATCACTCCACTGGTTCAGGAGCCGCACGGGCATCGTCTTCCAGGACCCGTACTCGTCACTCGACCCGCGACAGTCCGTCGGGCGCATCGTCTCCGAGCCGCTGCGCGCGCTCGGCACCGCCGGCGACCACCGCGCGCTCGTCCACGAAGCGCTCGAACAGGTCGGCCTCCACACGTGGCGGGCGCGCCAGTACCCGCACGAGCTGTCCGGCGGGCAACGACAACGCATCGCGATCGCACGAGCCATCGTGCACCGACCCCGACTCCTCGTGGGAGACGAAGCGCTCAGCGCCCTCGACGTCACGATCCGCGCGCAGATCCTCGAACTCCTGCGGCGGCTGCGGGCCGAGCTCGGCCTCACGATCGTGTTCGTCTCGCACGACATCGGACTCGTCGGCCATCTCTGCAACCGGATCGCCGTCATGCGCGACGGTCGCGTCGTCGAAGTCGGCGACACCGACGCCGTGCTCGAGGACCCACAGCACCCCTACACCGCGGCACTGCTCCGAGCCGTGCCGACCCTCATCGAAAGGACGATCTGACATGACCGACCACGCAGCACCGAAGCCCTTCAAACTCGGCTTCCTCAGCCACGGCACGGCCAGCGGCCGCACGCCGGGCGAACACTACCGACAGGTCCTCGACGTCATCCAGGCGGCCGAGGACCTCGGATACGACGGCGCCTGGATCGCCCAGCACCACCTCAGCACCGACATCGGCGTCTCGTCGCCCCTCGTGACCTTCGCCGCTGCAGCGGCGCGGACGAGCCGCATCGAGTTCGGCACCGCCATCACCACGATCCCCCTCGAAGACCCCCTGCGGCTCGCGGAGGACGTGGCGGTCCTCGACGCGCTCTCCGGCGGCCGGTTCCAACTGGGACTCGGCTCCGGCGGCGCCAACCAGGGCGCGTTCACGGCCTTCGGCCTCGACTCCGAAGAGGCACGAGCCATCGGCGACGAGAAGACGGCCGCCCTCCGATCCGCGCTCCGCGGCGAACCGATCCGCGACACCGGGCTCGTCCTGCAGCCGCCGGCGGCGTCGGTGGCCGAGCGGATCTGGCGGTCGACGTCGAGCCCGGAACGCGCGGCCCGCATCGCCGCCGACGGCGACGGACTGCTCCTCGGCACCGCATTCCACGATCCGCTCACCGTGCAGCGTCCGCTCCTCGACCGCTACCTCGGCGCCTGGAACCACGAAGCCGCTCCCCGCGTGGGCGTCGTCCGCGCGATCTGGCCCGCGGTCGACCGCGAACGCGCCCTCGCCGAGATCGCACCGGCCTACGCCCAGCGCGGCTCGCTGCGCTGGGCGGCCGACGGCGATCGCTCGACCGCTGAGATCGCGGCCTCCCTCAACGTGCACTTCGGCTCCGTCGAGGAGATCGTCGCGAGCCTCGCGACGGATCCGGCGCTCTTCCCCTTCGCCGACTACCTCATCCCCGTCGTCGATCATGCATTCACCCCGGTCGACGACGTCATCCGCCGCCTGGAGATCATCGCGACCGAGATCGCTCCCGCATTCGGTTGGGTTCCGCCCGGAGCGAGACGGCAACCGGACGGCTCCGGGCGGGAACCGGACGGCGCGGCCGATCGCGAGCTGCAGGAGGTGTCGTCATGACCTCCTTCCGCCTCGGCTTCCAGACCCACGTCCACGGGCACGCTCCCGCCCGCGAGCTCCTGCCTGGACTCGTCGACCTCTACGTGGCAGCAGAAGAACTCGGTTTCGAATCCGGGTGGGTCGCCCAGCACCACCTGCGCGCAGAGAACGGACGGCTGCCGTCGCCGCTCGTGCTCCTCGGAGCGGTCGCGGAACGGACGAGCCGGATCCGACTCGGCACGAGCGTCATCGTCCTCCCCCTCGAACAGCCCGTCCGGCTCGCCGAGGACGCAGCGACCGTCGATGCGATCTCCGAAGGACGCCTCGAACTCGGCCTCGGAACCGGCGGTCCCAGCGCCGCCGAGTTCGCGGCGTTCGGCCGTGACGCCGACGAACGCCACGGCGCCTACGAGCGCGCGTTCGTGGCCCTCGTCGACCTCCTCGCCGAACGGACCGTCGTCGGCGGCCAACGCCTCTCACCCTCCGGAGCAGGAATCCTCGACCGGCTGTGGGACTCGCACTACCGCCAGGCAGAGGTCGCCCAGTCGGCGACGCACGGTCGCGGCCTCCTCCTCGGCATCGGCCCGGCGCGCAGCGTCCAGGAACCGCTCGCCGGGCTGTACCGGCAGCACCACCGCGCGAGCCACCCGAACACGCCGCCGCGCATCGCAGCGTTCCGCGGCGTGTTCCCTGGCGAGAGCAGACTCGAACGGGAGCGCACGCTCGCACCGGACGTGCAGCGGATGACGGAGCACCTCATCACCTCCGGCACACTGCGGATCGGTTCGACCGCGGCCGAAACCCTCGCCGCGCTCAACGTGCAGTACGGGACGCCGGACGACATCGTCGCATCCCTCCGCCGCGATCCCGTCCTCCCGTACGCCTCCGACCTCGTCCTCGCCGTGCAGGCGGAGAGCACGAGCATCCCGGACGCCATCCGCAACCTCGAGGTCATCGCCGCCGAGATCGCACCCCGGTTGGGCTGGTCCGCCAAGCGTCCGGTGGCGAAGGGAACCGGTGGTTCGTCCTCAGCGGCGACGAGCACCCGGACGGAGCACGCAGCATGACACGCGAACTCCACCTCAACGGCTTCCTGAAACCAGGAGGGACCCACCTGGCGGGATGGCGGCACCCGGACGCCGTGCCGGACGCCGGCGTGAACCTGCGCTACGTGACCGAACTCGTCCGAACCCTCGAGGAGGCGAAGTTCGACGCGATCTTCATCGCCGACCTCATCGCGGTCCCCGATTCCGGCGACGACGTCCTCTCGCGGGTGTCGGTCGTCAACGACGGCTTCGAACCGATCACGCTCCTGGCGGCGCTCGCGGCCTCGACGGAACGCATCGGCCTCATCGCGACGGCCTCGACGAGCTACAACGAGCCGTACACCCTGGCGAGGGCCTTCGCTTCGCTCGACCACCTCTCGGGCGGGCGGGCCGGCTGGAACGTCGTCACCTCGCTCGTCGACGCCGAAGCGCGCAACTTCGGGCTGACCGAGCACCTCGCCCACGGAGACCGGTACGCGAGGGCCCGCGAGTTCTTCGACGTGGTGACGGGCCTCTGGGACAGCTTCGACGACGACGCGTTCCCCGTCGACGTCGCGAGCGGCACCTACTTCGAACCGGACCGGCTGCACTGGCTGGACCATCGGGGCGAGCGGTTCCGCGTGGCTGGGCCGCTCAACATCGCGAGGCCGCCGCAGGGACGTCCCGTCATCGCCCAGGCCGGATCCTCGGAAGCCGGTCGCGACCTGGCGGCCGAGATCGGCGAGGTGATCTTCTCCGCAGCCCGTGACTTCGACACCTCGCTCGCATTCACACGCGACATCAAGCGACGCGCGGTCCTCGCGGGACGAGACCCCGACCAGGTGCTCGTCCTCCCGGCCCTCACCGCCTTCATCGCGCCGACGCGGGCCCAGGCGGAGGACGAACGCGACGAAATCCAAGCGCTCCTGCACCCGCGGGTCCTCCTGGCCGACCTCGAGTACTTCCTCGGCGGCGTCGACCTGAGCTCCCACGACCTCGACGGCCCCCTCCCGGACATCCCGGACACGAACCAGGCCAGCCGCAGCGGACGCGCCACACTCGTCGCCCTGGCTCGCGACGAGCGGCTCAGCATCAGGCAGCTCGCCGACCGGGTCGGCCGATCCGAACAGGCCGTCGCCGGCACCGCGGAGGACGTCGCCGACCACATCGAGGAATGGTTCACCGCCGGCGCCGCGGACGGCTTCAACGTCGCCTTCCCGTACCTGCCGACCTCGCTCACCCGCTTCACCTCCCTCGTCGTGCCCGAGCTGCAGCGGAGGGGACTCTTCCGCACCGACTACCGCGGCAGGACCCTGCGGGACCATCTGGGCCTCGACCGGCCAGCATCGCGATACCCGGCTGCAGGGCACTCGACACCGGCAGCGACCGAACAGGAGCACATCGCATGACTGCACAGACCACCCGAACACGACGCCCGCTGGACTTCGGCGCGCTCCTGCACGGCTCCGGCGGACACCTCGCAGCATGGCGGTACCCGGGAGGGACCGCCGACGGAGAGCTCGACCTGGCGCACCACGTCGCCGTCGCGAAGACGCTCGAGGCCGGCGGGTTCAGCGCGATCTTCGTCGCCGACGTCGTCGCCATCTGGGGACACCACCTCGACTCGCTCAGCCGGACGACCCGCGCCAGTTACTTCGAGCCGCTCACCCTCCTCTCGGCGCTGGCAGCCGTGACGGAGCGGATCGGACTCGTGGCGACCGTGACGACGAGCTACAACGAGCCGTACAACGTGGCACGGAAGTTCGCTTCTCTCGACCACCTCTCGGGAGGCCGGGCCGGCTGGAACGTCGTCACGAGCGTCGTCCCGCTCGAAGCGGCGAACTACGGCCGCGAGGAGCACTTCTCCCACGCGGACCGCTACCGCAAGGCTGCCGAGTTCGTCGACATCGTGACCGCGCTCTGGGACAGTTTCGACGACGCGTCCGTCATCCGCGACCGCGAAGCCGGACGGTACTTCCTCCCGGGCGGCAGGAGCGCGATCGATCACGTCGGCGAGTTCTTCAGCGTCGCCGGACCGCTCAACACCTCCAGACCACCGCAGGGCCACCCGGTGATCTTCCAGGCCGGCGCCTCCGAGACGGGCCGGCGGTTCGCCGCGACGGTGGGCGAGGTCATCTTCGCAGCGCCCCACTCGATCGACGAGGCCATCGGCTATCGGAACGCGCTCGACCGGGACCTCGCCGAAGCCGGGCGCTCCCCCGACGACGTCCGGGTGTGGCCCGTCCTCACGCCGTTCATCGGTTCGACGGAGTCGGAGGCGAGAGCGAAGCACGAGCGACTCCTCGACCTCGTCCACGACGATGTGCTGCGCCGAGCCGTGCAGGACAACGTCGGGGACACCGACCTGAGCGACGCCGACCTCGATGCGCCCCTCCCGGACATCCCCGACACCAACCGGTCCAAGAGCCGGAGAGAGGGCATCCTGCACCTCGCGCGGACCGAGCAGCTGACGCTCCGAGACCTCGGCCGGCGTCTCGTCGGCTCCGGAACGGTCGGGACGCCGGAGCAGATCGCCGATCACATCGAACACTGGTGGCATGCCGGCGCGGCAGACGGGTTCAACGTCTCCTTCCCGGTGCTGCCGGAGGACGCACGCCTGTTCGTCGACCACGTGCTGCCCGTCCTCGAACGCCGAGGCTCCTTCCAGCCGCACCTCGGAGCGACGCTCCGGGAGACGCTCGGCCTCGCGAAGCCCGCGCTGCCCGCGCACCGTGCAGCGGCTCGCATCGAGGCACGCGCATGACGACGCCGACGGACGCGTTGCTCGCGAGCCGACCGGTCGTGCACATCCTGCACGAGAACGCGGACTGGATCCCGCCCCTCGCAGCCGCACTCGAAGCTGAGGGCGTTCCGTACCGCGAGTGGCCGCTCACCGGCGGGTCGCTCGACCTCACGGGAGCACCGCCCGACGGCGTGTTCTGGTCGCGGTTCAGCGCGTCGTCGCATACCCGCGGGAACGCATCCGCCAAGGAGTTCACGAGGGCGACCCTCCGCTGGCTCGAAGCCCACGGTCGTCGTGTCGTGGGCGGCAGCGGGGTGCTCGAATTCGAAGTCAGCAAGGTCGCCCAGCATCTGGCCCTCGCCGGAGCCGGCTTCGACGTTCCGAAGACGATCGCGGTCTTCGGACGCGACGGGCTGCGCGAACGCGCGAGAGAACTCACGGCGCCGTTCATCACGAAGCACAACCAGGGCGGCAAAGGACTCGGCGTCCGGCGATTCGACAGCCACGACGACTTCGACGCCTACGTGGTCGGCGACGACTTCGAGGAGCCGATCGACGGGATCACCCTGCTCCAGGAGTACCTGCAGGCGAGGGAACCGTTCATCACCCGGGCAGAGTTCGTCGGCGGACGCTTCCTCTACGCCGTCCGCGTCGACACCTCCTCCGGCAGTTTCGAGCTGTGCCCGGCCGAGGCGTGCGCGGTCCCGAGCGCGACCACGAGCGGGGCCGCCGTCGAACCCGTCGAACCGGCACCGCTCTTCACGCGGCGACTCGACATCGATGGGACGCATCCCCTCATCGTCCGGTTGGAGACGTTCCTCGCCGACCACGGCATCGAGATCGCCGGAATCGAATTCATCGAGACTGTCGACGACCGGATCGTGCCCTACGACGTCAACACGAACACGAACTACAACCCTGACGTCGAGGCGGACCGCGACGCATCCGGCGCCGTCGCCGTCGCACGGTTCCTCGGAGCCGAGCTCGAACGCAGGTACGCGGTCACGCCTGCGTGAACGCCTGTTGACCGACCCCCGTGGCGACGCGGGCGTCCCCGAGGACGCGACCCACGGCATCGAGCCCGCCCCGGAGGTCGGACAGCAGGTCGTCGAGCGATTCGATGCCGACCGACAGACGCACGAGCCCGTCGTGGATCCGCAGTCGGCGCCGTTCCTCCGGGCCGAACGACAGATGCGTCGTGGTCGCCGGGTGCAGGACCATCGAGCGGGTGTCGCCGATGTTCGTCATGCGGGAGAACACGCGGAGTCCGTCGATGAACGCACGCGCCCCCTCCTGTCCGCCACGGACGGTGACGGCGAACACCGAGCCCGTCCGGCCCCCGTACACCCGCTCGGCCACCTCGGCGAGCGGATGCCCCGGCAGCCCCGCGTAATCGACGTGCTCGACCTCCGGCTGCTCGGCGAGCCACAGGGCGACGGCGCGAGCATTGTCCACGTGGCGCTCCATCCGCAGGGACAGCGTCTCGACGCCCTGCTGCAGGAGGAAGCCGTTGAACGGTGAGAGCGCCGGGCCGAAGTCGTTGACTGCCGTGACCCTCAGGTAGCGCTCGAAGGCGTGCTCGACGCCGAACGCGTCGAGGAACGAGGGCGCGCCCGGCGCCTGCGAATCGGTCAGGAGCGGGTACCGGCGATCCGTCGCCCGCCAGTCGAACGTGCCGCCGTCGACGATCGCGCCGGAGATGACGGCCCCGTGCCCCGACAGGAACTTCGTGGACGAGTGCACCACGATGTTCGCGCCGTCCTCGATCGGGCGGGTGAGGTACGGGGTGGCGACCGTGTTGTCGATCACGAGCGGGATGCCGTGACTCGCCGTGATCCCGGCGACGAACGCGACATCGACGACATCGTTCCTGGGATTCGGGATCGTCTCGGTGAACACGGCCTTCGTCTCCGGCCGGATCGCGGCCTCCCACTCCGTTTCGTCGTACGGGTCTCGGACGTAGTCGACCGTGATGCCGAGGCGCGCGAACGCACGGCTGAAGAGGATGCGTGTCCCGCTGTAGATGCTCGCCGTCGAGACGAACCGGTCCCCCGACTCCAGGAGGCCGAGCAGCACGGCACTGATCGCCGCCTGTCCAGAACCGACGACGATCGCCCCTGTGCCCCCTTCCAACGACGCGATGCGGCGCTCGGCGACCTCGTTCGTCGGATTCCGATGCCGCGAGTACAGCTGGCCGTCCTCCGCACCGGAGAATCGGGCGGCGGTGTGGTCGAACGAGTCGAAGCGGAAGGCGTTGCTGAGGTAGACGGGCGTGATCCTCGCCCCGTGCGACGCGTCCTCACGTTCTCCCGCGTGCACCTGCCTGGTTTCGAAGCCGAAGCCGTCCCAGTCGTCCGTCGGCGCTGCGACCGTCGACGTCGACGTCGTCTCCGTCGCGGTCCCGGTCTCAGTTCCGGTCTCCGTCGCCGTCTCGATCCCAGTCATGCCACCCACCCGTTCCCGCACCGCTCGGTGCTGTGATTCGTCAGCGTAGGCGGTGCGATTCTCCGGCGCGACGAGCGCGCGTAGCGTGAGGACATGTTGCCTGTAGAACAGGTGTCGGTCGGGTGTGCTTCACTGGCTGCATGGTCAAGAAGCCCGCGACGATCGCCCCCAGACTCGACACGATCCGCCTGCAGGACCTGCTGGAAGGCGATCCGGACACGCTCGAAGCACACGAGCGGTACGAGGGCTACCGCTTCGACGATGCGGACCTCAGCCATCGCGATCTCGCCGGCACGACCTTCACCGAGTGCGAACTCGTCAACGTGACCGCGCACGAAACAGAACTGCGTGCGTCGGGCTTCGTCGAAACGGTCTTCGATCGGCTGAACGCACCCATCTTCCCGGCACCTCGGTCACGGTTCCGCGACGTGGTCATCGATCAGTCCCGCCTCGGTTCCGCGGAACTGTACGAAGCGGACTGGCAGTCGGTCCACATCCGCAACTCGAAGCTCGGCTACGTGAACCTGCGCGGCGCGAAACTCCAGGACGTGCTCTTCACGGACTGCACGATCGACGAACTCGACCTCGGCGGGGCGACCGCGAACCGGGTCGCGTTCATCGGAACGGAGGTCAACAGCCTCGACCTCACCCGAGCGACGCTCACGCACACGGATCTGCGCGGCCTCGAGCTCCGCAGGCTGACCGGGCTCGAGGGCCTGAAGGGTGCGACCATCACCGAGTACCAGGTCGCAGAGCTCGCGCCGCTCTTCGCCGCCCACTTCGGCGTCGTCGTCGCCTAGCGCTCGCCCCCTCGCGCTCGCCCCTGCAGCTGAGGTGAGGCTTCCGGTCGTCCAGAGCGCTCAGGAACGACCGGAAGCCTCACCTCGGCGTTCAGGTGGCCGGAACGTGCTCCGTCTCGGGCTCAGGCTCCTCAGCACCGCCGAGGAACTGCGCCTGGTAGAGCGTGTAGTACGCGCCGCGCTTCGCGAGCAACGCCTCGTGGTTGCCCTGTTCGACGATGCGCCCGGCCTCCATCACGAGGATCATGTGCGCGTCACGGATCGTCGACAGGCGATGCGCGATCACGAACGAGGTGCGATCCGTGCGGAGCGCAGCCATCGCCTGCTGCACGAGCAGCTCGGTCCGGGTGTCGACCGATGACGTCGCCTCGTCGAGGATGAGGAGCGACGGGTTCGCGATGAACGCGCGAGCGATCGTGATGAGCTGCCGCTCACCGGACGAGACGCTGCCGCCGTCCGCGTCGAGGACCGTGTCGTAGCCGTCCGGCAACTGGCGCACGAAGCGGTCGACCATCGTCGCCTGGGCCGCGGCGACGACCTCCTCGTCGGTGGCGTCGAGCCGTCCATAGCGGATGTTCTCGCGGATCGTGCCCTCGAAGAGCCAGGCGTCCTGCAGGACCATGCCCACCTGGGATCGCAGTTCGGCACGCGAGAGCGCCGTGACGTCGACGCCGTCGAGGAGGATCCGACCGCCCGTGAGCTCGTAGAACCGCATGACGAGGTTGACGAGCGTCGTCTTGCCCGCACCGGTCGGACCGACGATCGCGACCGTCTGCCCCGGCTGGGCCGAGAACGACAAGTCCTCGATGAGCGGGGTCTCCGGCGCGTAGCTGAACGACACGTGCTCGAACTCCACGTGACCGTCCGGACGCTCCGGCAGGTGCTCCGTGACGTCATCCGCCTCCTGCTCCTCTGCATCCAGCAGCTCGAACGTCCGCTCGGCCGATGCGACGCCGGACTGCAGCATGTTGGCGAGGCTCGCCATCTCACTGATCGGCTGCGAGAACTCCCGCGAGTACTGGATGAACGCAGTCGCGTCGCCGAGGGTCATCTGCCCACTCGCGACCCGCAGACCGCCGACGACGGCGATCATCACGTACGAGAGGTAGGACACGAAGGTCATGGCCGGCATGATCATGCCGGACACGAACTGCGCACCGAACGAGGCCGAGTACAGCTTCTCGTTCCGCTCGTCGAACTCGGCGAGCATCTCCTTGTCCCGACCGAACGCGCGCACGATCTCCTGCCCGGAGAACGTCTCCTCGATGTGCCCGTTGAGCGTTCCGGTGTTCTTCCACTGGGCGGCGAACAGCTTCTGCGAACGCACGCCGATCACGCCGGCGATGAGCGCGGACAGCGGCAGGGCGATGAGTGCGATGATCGCGAGCTGCCACGACACGATGAACATCATGATCGTGATGCCGACGACCGTCAGCAACGACTGCACGAGCTGCGAGAACGCCTGCTGGAGGGCCGCCTGGATGTTGTCGACGTCGTTCGTCACGCGGGACATGAGATCGCCGCGCTGACGGGTGTCGAAGTAGCTGAGCGGCAGCCGGTTGAGCTTCGTCTCGATGTCCTGCCGCAGCCGGTACACGACTCGCATGACGAGCTGGTTGAGCACGTAGCCCTGCGCCCACATGAGCACGGACGCGACCGTGTACATCACGAGCACGGTCAGGATGAGCATGCCGAGCCTCGCGAAGTCGATGCCCTGGCCGGGGACGATCGTCGTGCCCTGGAGCATGTCCGCGAACTGGTCGTTGCCGGCGGCACGAGCCTGGTCGATGACCTGCTGCAGCGTCTGGCCGGACGGCAGCTGCGAGCCGAGGACGCCGTTGAAGATGACGTCCATCGCCTGCCCGAGGACCTTCGGCGCGATCACCGTGAGGATGACCGACACGATGACGAGCGCGACGACGAGCGAGAACTTCGCCCGTTCCGGTTTCAGGAGTCCGATGAGGCGCTTCGCGGAGGGCCAGAAGTGCTGTGCCTTCTTCGCCGGCGCTTCGCCGAACATGCCGCCGTCGGCCTCCGTGGGGACGTATTCGTCCTCGAGGAGCGCCGCCTCGTCATCGACGAGCGGGCTCTCATCGGTCACGACTGCGGACTTCTCCGCTCGTTTCCTGTCACGTCTGGCCATCAGGCCACCTCCTCCACGCTCAGCTGCGATTCGACGATCTGCCGATACGTGTCGTTCTGTTCCACGAGTTCCTCGTGGGTGCCGCGACCGACGATGACGCCGTCGTCGAGCACGATGATCTGATCCGCGTCCGTGATGGTCGAGACGCGCTGGGCCACGATGATGACCGTCGCTCCGGCCGTCGCCTCGCCGAGCGCCTCGCGCAGGCGCGCATCGGTTGACACGTCGAGGGCGGAGAACGAGTCGTCGAAGAGGTACACCCGAGGGGTGCTGACGAGCGCCCTCGCGATGCAGAGGCGCTGGCGCTGGCCGCCGGAGACGTTGGTGCCGCCCTGGGCGATCGGCGAGTCGAGTCCCTTCGCCTTCTCACGGACGAAGTCCTCACCCTGCGCCACTCGGAGCGCGTGCCACAGTTCCTCGTCCGTCGCGTCCGCCCGCCCGAAGCGGAGGTTGGACGCGATCGTCCCGGAGAACAGGTACGGCTTCTGCGAGACGAGCCCGACGACGCTCGAGACCTGCGCGCGCGTGAGCTGCTGGACGGGCACGCCGTCGATGAGCACCTCGCCGGCCTGCGGGTCGTAGAGCCGGGGGATGAGATTCACGAGCGAGGTCTTGCCGGACCCCGTCGAACCGACGATCGCCGTGGTCTTGCCCGGTTCGGCGACGAAGCTCAGGCCGTCGAGCACGGGACGCTCCGCACCCGGGTACCCGAAGCGCACGTCACGGAACTCGACCCGCCCCCGGGTCGGGGTGTCGACGGTCGGCTCCGAGGTGACCGCCTGGCTCGACTCGGTCGAGAGGACCTCGTCGATGCGCTCGGCGCACACGACGGCGCGCGGGATCATCATGACCATGAACACGCCCATCATGACCGCCATGAGGATCTGCAACAGGTACTGGAGGAAGGCAGTGAGCGATCCGACCTGCATCTCCCCCAGATCCACTCGGTGGCCACCGAACCAGAGGACGGCGGCGGTCGCGAGGTGGAGGACCATCATGATCACCGGGAACATGAGCACGAAGATGTTGCCGACCCGAACCGAGACGCGGGTGAGCGCCTCGTTGGCGGTGCGGTAGCGCTCGGACTCGAACGGCTCGCGGACGAAGGCACGGACGACCCGGATGCCGACGATCTGCTCACGCAGAACGCTGTTGATGCCGTCGATGCGGTCCTGCATCTGCCGGAAGAGCGGCATCAGCAGGTACACCATGAAGCCGACGACGATGAAGAGGACGGGCACGGAGACCCACACGAGCCAGGAGAGCCCCGCGTCCTCGCGGAGCGCCATGATGATGCCTCCGATGCACATGATCGGCGTCGAGACCATGAAGTTGAGGGTCATGAGCACGAGCATCTGCACCTGCTGCACGTCGTTCGTGCCGCGCGTGATGAGCGTCGCCGTGCCGAAGTGGCCGAGTTCGAGGGCGCTCAGCGAGTCCACCTTGCGGTAGACCTCGCGGCGCAGGTCGCGGCCGACCGCCATCGCGGTCCTGGCGCCGAAGTACACGCCGCCGATCGCCGCGATCACCTGCACGAGGCAGACGGTGAGCATCATCATGCCCGTCGACCAGATGAAGTCGCTGTCGCCGGTGGCGACGCCCTTGTCGATGATCTGGGCGTTGAGGCTCGGCAGGTAGAGCGCCGCGATCGTGGCGATGAGTTGGAGGACGAACACGGCGACGATCCACGACGTGTACGGTTTCGCATGTTTGAGTGCGAGCTGGACGAGAACCACGGGAGTTCCTCACGGTGCTGGTGCGGTCGCCGACAGACGGCCGCGGATGGGAGATGACGCGGGAATCCCTGGGATTCCGACGGGTGGACTCGGTGGAGGAACGAGTCCGGTGCGCTCCAGGAGCGGTGTCGCTTCGGGACACACGGCGCAGGACCGTGGACAGCGACTGAGGAGGCTCACGGCGGTGAAGCGCCGGAGCGATCGGCGGATGCGATTGGCAGGGTGCGGGTCGCGGCAGTGCGAACTATGAGAAGAGCATCCGAAAACTATCCCAGATGCTGCCTGCTCCTGCAATCAACAATTGTCGGTTCAGCTGGTGACCAGCTCATGAACTCGTGGTCTACAACACTCGGCGTGGACCGCTGCCCTCGTCGGCGAGGCGGTCGTCGGAGTTTACGACGGCGCACCTCGTCTGGGACAGGCATCCGCAGCCGATGCACCCGTTGAGTTCCTCCTGCATCCGGGTGAGCACCTCCTGTCGTTTGGCGAGGTGCTCCGCCCACGTGGCAGAGATGTGTTGCCAGTCGGCACGGCTCGGTGGCCGGTCAGCCGGCAGATCGACGAACAGCTCGGCGACTTCGGAGAGCGCGATGCCGTAGCGGACGGACACCTGCACGAGGGCGATGCGACGCAGCACGTGCCTCGGGAAGAGTCGATTGTTGCCCACGGAACGAATGGCGGGGATGAGGCCGATCGACTCGTAGTAGCGAACGGTGGACACGGGCACGCCGGCGCGTTTGGCGACCTGCCCGATGGACAGGAGGTCTTCCGGACGGTACGGACCGTGCATCGCTCCACCTCTCCGGCACCCGATTCGGGTGCCGCCTTGCCGATCCCGTTCCGCTGCAGAAACGAGTCAGCGTTGATCTCAAGTTCACTTGAGATGTTAGCGTGGAATACGGATGGATCCCCAACGTTGAGGAATCTGCGAGCGAAGGAGACTCCATGACCGACACCGTGTCGCGAAACACTGCAGCACCCGGCGAAGAACCCACGATCGTCGACCGATTCAAAGCAGCGTTCCGCAACCACCCGGCAGGCGTCGCCGTCGTCACGACGCAGGGTCCCGACGGCCCCGTCGGGCTCACGGCCTCGAGCGTCGCATCGGTCTCCGCCGACCCGCCCGTCCTCGTCTTCTCGGTCACCACCTCGGCCGGTTCCGCCGGGACCGTGCTCACCGCGCCGACGTTCGTCGTGAACCTCCTGCGCAGCGAGCACGTCGACATCGCCAAGTCCTTCGCCGTCCACGGCTCCCCGCGGTTCACCCCGGAGCAGGGCTTCTCGACGAGGCACTCCGGCGAGCCCGTCCTGTCCGGCGCAGCGGTCGCGCTCTGGTGCCGCCCGCTGCAGACCGTCCCGGTCGGCGCTTCGACCCTCATCGTCGCCGAGGTCCTCGACGTCGAACTCGGCGAACCCGGCAGCCCCCTCGTGTACCACGACCGCACATTCCACGGCCTCGGCGGGCACACGATCCTGCCCTGAGCTGAACACGGGCACGCGCTCACACACACACACACACTTCATCGGCGTCACGTCAATCGAAAGGAACACCATGTCCCAGTACTCCCTCCCCGAACTCCCCTACGACTTCGCGGCGCTCGAGCCCGCGATCAGCGGCAAGATCATGGAGCTGCACCACGGCAAGCACCACCAGGCCTACGTGACGGGTGCCAACACGGCACTCGACAAGCTCGCCGAAGCACGCGAGTCCGGCGACTTCGCAGGCGTCAACAAGCTCGAGAAGGACCTCGCGTTCAACCTCGGCGGCCACGTCAACCACTCGATCTTCTGGACCAACATGGGTCCCGCGCGCGGCCTGCGCCCCGAGGGCGAGTTCGCTGCGGCTATCGATGACGCGTTCGGCTCGTTCGACGCCTTCCAGGCGCACTTCACGGCCGTGGCACTCGGCGTGCAGGGCTCCGGCTGGGCCGTCCTCGCCTGGGACACGCTCGGTCAGCGCCCCATCATCGTGCAGCTCTTCGATCAGCAGGGCAACCTGCCGGCCGGTCTCGTGCCGCTGCTCATGCTCGACGTCTGGGAGCACGCGTACTACCTCGACTACCTCAACGTCCGCGCGAACTACGTGACCGCATTCTGGACGATCGTCGACTGGGAGAACGTCGCGGCCCGCTTCGAGCGCGCACGCACCACCACGAGCGGTCTCATCACGCTCTAGCGTCCAGCGCCGGGCTCACGCCAGGGACTCGCCTCGTCACCCCACGGTGGCGGGGCGAGTCCGTGTTGCGGGGAGGCGCCGCGCCGCTCCCAGGAACCGCAGCAGGTCGTCCTGGCGGTCGGCGGTGAACGTCGACGCGTCGCCGTGTTCACCCGCGGTCGCCACGACCTCGACGCACCCCGCGACCGGAGCGATGCGCGCTGCGAACGCGTGCGTGTTCGCCGAGGCGCTCACGACCGTGTCCTCCGGACTCGCGAAGAACAGGAACGGCACGTCGCGGAACGATTCGAGGGGCGCCAGCATCGGACTGTGGCCGTCGGTGCGCACGGCGGCGTCGGATCCGTCCGGAGCGATGTCGTAGCTCGCGCGGATCTGCGCCGCCCACTCCTCGCTCGTCGCCGACGCCTCTGCCACGCTCGTGAGCGGGTAGACGCCCACGCACGCGACGACCTCCGGCACGAGTCGCCTGCCGAGGATCGTGAGACTCGCCAGACCGCCCATGCTCTCCCCCATGATCACGATGCGGTCGATCGCGAACGCCTCCCGAGCCGTCGCCACGAGGTGCAGATACGCGTCGATCGCAGGCTGCGCACCGAAGTGCGATGGGCTGTGCCCGTCGGCGGCGGCGAACAGCCAGCCTGCCGCGACGCTCGCCGTCTCGAAGTTCTTCGCCCGACCGGTGAACGGCGTGAAGACGTCTCCACCGTGGCCGTGGAAGTAGAGGACGAGCGGGGTGGGAACGGCAGGATCGTGGTTCATCGGGACCGAGATGCGCTCACGACCGGTCCAGCGTCCGGCGTCGGCGTCCCAGCGCCCCGGGGTGATGCGGCTGGCCGGGCCAGGGAAGGCATCGGCGCCTGCAGTTCCGGTCATCCGAATCGCCCGCCAGAGAGGGCCGCTGCCTGCGCGACGAGCCCCACAGCATCGGGGGCCCCGTCCGCGATGACGACGTCGTAGGAACCGTGAAACGACGCTCCCGGCTCGAGCACGTGCTCGCGATGGAAGAAGGGCGCGGGGCAGAGGCACGCGTACTCCTCCGAGCGGACGAACCACGGCCGTTGCGGGGCTCCGGCGGCGGCCAGCCGGTCCACGATGACCACGGTCGACCGCGCGCCGGAGTCGTGCCGTCCGGTGTAGCCCAGCCAGACCGCATCGGCCCCGCGCAGGGCGTCGCCACCCGCGCCCGCCGCGGAGAGCACCGTCCCGCCGATGAACGATCGTGGTCCACGCCAGAAGAGGCCTCCGTAGCCGGCGTTCGGGCGCCCGCGGGTGGTCGGCGAGCCGAAGACGAGCGGCGCATCGCTCGTGTTCCGAAGGGTGGTCGTGAAGCCGAGGACCCACGTCGACTCGTCCAGCACGGTAGCGGTCACCCTCCGCTGCTCGTCCAGGAGGAGCGCACCGCTTTCGGCGATCCAGTCGAGCCGTTCGACGAAGCCCGTGCCCGCGACCTCCATGAACGCACGATGTCGCTGCGTCCCGTTGTTCGGCAGCTGCCGGTAGCCGACGCCCGCGAGGTAACTCGGCCCGCCCCAGAAGTTCTCGTCGCCGACGACCGGCAACGTCCACGACAGCCCTTTGTGCCACACGTGATCGTCCGGCCGGACGTCGGTCAGGAGTGCACCGCCGAGCGTGCGCAGGGGGTGGAAGTACGGTCGCGGCGATTCGAGTTGCGGATCGGCGGGACAGTGCACATAGTCGGCGAGGAGCCGTCCTCCGGCCGTGAACCTGATGCGATCCACGAGTTCCGATGCGTGTGCGTGATCCGTCCCCACCATCAGCGGAGCTGTGCTTCCCGGGCCGCGGCGAAGGCCGCTTCGAGCTCAGAACGGATGCGATCGCCGCCGCCCGTGCGATACGCCGCGACGCCGTCCTTCCACGCCGAGACCGGCTTCCGGCCGCGAACGATCTCCAGCTCGAGATCGGCGATCGCGAGGCCGAGGACCGAACCGCGTTTCGCCTGCGTCTCGGAGAACAGCCCGTTGGCCGGGTTCGCGACGGCGGTTCCCGTGAGCGAGTACTCGAACGCCTGGTTCGCCAGGAGGACCTCTCGTTCCGTCGAGAAGTTCACCCGCGGCGGGGCGCTCAGATAGCCGAGGCCGAGCGCACGTTCTGAGACCGTGTCCGCGATCGTCCGCGGCACGCCGTCGACGAGCGTGTAGTGGACGCCCTCCACGCCGTAGTTCCGGACGAGGTACTCCTCCGTCCCGAACGGGGTCGCGAGCCAGTCCGCGATCCGCAGCAGCGTCGTGACGCGCTCGCCCGCATCGGCGCTGATCGCCACGATGCTGTGGTTCGGCTCCCCGAGCCAGGCGGTGCCCGCACCACTGCCCGACCCGTCCCGGGTGAAGGCGGGGACCGTCGTGCCGCGGGCGTCGTGGGCGCCCGTCTCCGCGGTCGTGAGAGTCGGCCACGCGCTCAGCGTGAACCAGCCGAACACGCTCGTGCCGTTCTGCACCCAGGTCTTCTGCCGATCGCCCGCCATCGCGGCGACGTCGGGGTGGACGAGCCCGTCGGCGAACAGGCGTCGCGTGGCTTCCAGCGCGTCCTCCTGCGCGTCGTGGAGGAGCGCGGACCGGAAGACGCCGTCCCGTTCGCTCCAGACGTTCGGGACCGCGAGCGTCTGGCGCACGTAGTCGAGCGGCACGGATGCGAGCGCCCACCGGTTCCGCCTCGCATCGGTCGTCGCCTCGAGCTGCGCCCGGAACTCCGCGAAGTCGCGCGGATCATCGGTGATCCCCGCCGCAGCGAGCAGGTCCGTGCGTCCGTAGAGCACAAACGTGCTCTGGATGCCGCGCGGGATGGGCAGGGCGCGGATCCTGCCGTCGAAGACGGTGCCGCGCCAGGACTCGGTCGGGATGTTGGCGAGGAACGGGTACTCGGCGACGGCGTCACCCGCGAGGTGCTCGGTGAGGTCGGCTGCGGTCGCCGCGAGCAGTTTCGGCTGGGCGGGTGCGGCGGGGAGCACCGTGAAGAAGTCCGGCATCGCGCCGGAGGCGGTGACGGTCGCGAACTTCGCCGGGTACTCGGCGCCGGGTGCGAAGCTCGGCCGATACGGCGAACCGAGTCGCTCGTGCATCATCTGCCAGTATCGGTTCGTCTCGAGCGGCGGCGGCGCCTGATCCGCGAGCGTGAGCGCCGTGAATTCGGCCCCGTCCCCCGGCGTGCCGTTCGTGACGCGCACGGGGTCGGCGGGATAGCTGAAGAACACGTCGATCGAACGGCCAGGGACGCCGGGGCTGTCCGGCGTCGCTCCGGCGAACGGGAGGTAGCTCGGCAGCACTCCGGCGGAACCGCCGGCGCCGCTCGTCGCCGTCGTGGCTCCGGCTCCGCCGCCGGCCGGCCCGCCCGCCGGCCCGCACCCCGTCAGTGTCGATGCGGCGGCCAGGAACGCCGCCGAGACGGTGCCGCCCATGAAGCTCCGTCGGGACAGTCCGGTTCGATCCACGCGCATTCCCCCTCGAATGACCGGCCCTCGAATGACCAGCGATGTTCACTAGCGAACATCATAGGTTCATTCGTGTGTCATTGGGGAGGCTCCAGCAGGAACGGCGACGGACTCGCGGATGATGAGCTGCGGCTCGACCTGCACGTGGGAGGCGGCGGACTCCTCGCCGAACTCGATCCGATCGAGGAGCAGTCGGGCGGCCAGGACGCCGACGTAGCGGCGCGACGGCGCGACCGAGGTGACGGGCGGGTCGAACATCGCCGCGTAGTCGTCGTCGTATCCGATGAGCGAGAAGTCCTCCGGCACCCGGACACCGCGCGCTTTGAGCGCGAGGAGGACGGCGTACGCATTGTTGTCGTTGTGGCAGAGGAGGCCGGTGACGCCGTCTGCGAGGAGCCCGTCGACGTAGGAGCCGACGGCGGAGGGCGCCGGCCAGCCGACCAGCTCGCCGATGCCCGTGACCGCACCGGCGATGCCGCGGTCGGCGGTCGCCTCGGCCCACCCCTCACGGATCCACGTGGCCGTCTGCGACGGTTGGTGCGCGAGGAGGGCGATGCGGGCGTGTCCGTGCTCGAGGAGCTCGTCGATCGCCGCGCCCACGCCGTGACCGTGTGCGGACCGAACGGATGAGATGTTCCTCGATGCCGTCTTCAGCGGGATCTCGCGCTCCATCAGGACGACCGGGACGCCCAGTCCTTCCAGCCAGGCGACGTACTCGCGGACGTCCGCCGTCAGGTGCACGTTGGGCGTGAACAGGATGCCGTCGACGCGGCCCGCGAGTTCTTCGACGGCTCGACGCTCTTCAGCGATCTCGGCTTCCGTCGCTTCACCGACCGAGCTGCCCGAGCGGCTCAGGAGCATCAGGCTCGCCCGACCTCCCGTGCGTTCGATCTCGTGCCGCGCACCGGCCAGGACCCGTCCGAAGTAGTAGACGAGGCTCGATCCGCCGGCCTGGGCGCCCGAGGCCTCCGCGGTGGCGCCGGATGCCATGTCGGGGAGCACGATGCCGATGTGCCGGTTGGACCGATGCACCGGATGCCCAGGGGCGCCACCCGCACCGCCCGACTCCGTGACGGGCACCGCTCCCCCGCGGATCCGGCGCAGCAGACCCCGTTCGACGAGGTCGTCGAGGTCACGGCGGATCGTCATCCCCGTGACGTCGAGCTCTGCCGCGAGCTCGGCGACGCGCACGAATCCGCGCTCCTTGGCCCTCGTGACGATGAGCTCCTGGCGTTGGGTCACCAACATCGTGGCGGTCCTCTCCGGCGGCATTCCGGTCGCGCGTGCGCGCAGCCGCCATGTTCATTGTGCACGATCATGTGCGTTTCACGAGGAAATGAACATCGCTTCGACATCCGGGCGCACGACCCGAGGCCGATCGGGCTGCACCCAGGGCGCCCCGAGCTCCTCGAACGTCCGCCCCTCGAGAGCCGCGCGTTCCGCCCACGCAGTCACGTCAGAGACGACGATCGTCCCGTCCGATCGCACCTCGGTGAGGGCCGAACCGATGACCCTCGGGAGCGGCGACGTCCGGATCGCGTCGAGGACCCGCATGAACGGCGCGCTGGCCGACAGCGGTGAGACGAGCGCTTCACCGACCAGACGATGGGCGATGAGGTTCTCCAGGAGATCGCGTCTCGGAAGGGCCACGTGCGACACGGCGCCGTCGGCGCCCATGAGCTCGATCCGGTCCTCGGTGTAGAAGAACCGGAGGGTGCCGGCCGCACCGACGACGAGCACGTACGGCTCGGCCGTCCGCTCGGCGCACACGGTGAACGCGCACGTGATGCTCACGGGAGCCAGCGAGCCCGCAGCCGCACGCACTCGCAGCACGGACGTATCGTCCACCTCGATCGGATTCGCACGGTAGAGGTCGAGTTCGACGGTCCCGACGTCGTCGCGATTCGCCACACCGGCAAGGCGCAACGCCGAGACGACGGCGTGAGCGAAGGGGTTCGTGATGGCGCCGTCCACGATGTCCACACCGTCGAGCGTGCGCATGCCGGCCCATCTGGAACGGTTCCAGTAGGCCGGCGAACGCTGCCAGAGTCCGACCGCGCCGATCGACAGGACGTCGCCGAGCGATGCGACGGCGCCTGCGAACTCCGGCGAACCGTGGAGGCCGAGACCTTGGAAGCCGACCTGCAGCACCCCGGGGCTGGCGGCCTCGATCGCGAGCAGTTCGTCGAGGTCGGCCAGGGAGGTGACGGGCGGCTTCTCGAGGTAGACGTCGACGCCAGCCTTCAGCGCCTCGGTCGCGAGCTGGAAATGGGTGCTGATGGGCGTCGCGATGATCACGACGTCCAGATCGGTCACCCGAGCGAGCAACTCGGCCTGATCCGGGAAGACGAGGGTCCCGTCCGGAAGGCTTCCGACGACGGGCGGCTGCGGGTCCGCGACGGCGACGAGCTGCACGGCGCGCCCCATCGCTGCGAGGTGCCGCAGGTGGATCACGCCGTAGCCGTGGATCCCGACGAGCGCGATTCTCGTGGGCCGACTCGAGTCTTGTTCTCTTGCAAACATGCAGCTACAGTAATGTGCAATACGGAACTGATGTGAACATTTGGCAACATTTGCCCGATGACGTCGGCCTGAACTCACCGAGGAGTCCCATGACCGCGACGATCGCACTCCAGCTCTACAGCGTGCGAGACGCCCTGTCCGACGACGTCGACCAGACGCTCGGACGGGTCGCCGCCATCGGCTTCACCGCCGTCGAGTTGTACGGACTGGCTCGCTTCGGCGCCCAGTACGAGACGGCCCTCGCCGCCCACGGTCTCACGGCACCGAGCGTGCACGCGGCGCTCGTCGACGCCGATCAGTCCGCCGCGCTCGATGCCGCGGAACGCCTCGGCGTCACGACCGTGATCGAACCGAAGACCGATCCGGCCCGGTGGACGGACGCAGCGGAGATCGATCGGATCGCCGAGTCGCTCAACGCGGCCGCCGAGCTCGCCGACCGCCGCGGCATGCGCGTCGGGTACCACAACCACGACGGCGAATTGCTCGGTCGTGTGCCGGACCGGTCCGGAGCTGACGCGAGCGCAGGTGCGGTTGCGCGCGCAGACACGGTGACAGGTCTCGACCACCTCGTGTACCGCCTCGACCCTCGGGTGGTCCTCGAGGTGGACGTCTACTGGGCGGCCGTCGCCGGTCAGGACGTCGCCGCACTCCTCTCCCGGCACGCCTCCCGGGTCGCGTTCGTCCACGTCAAGGACGGCCCTCTCGACGGCGACGTGATCGGACAGCGTCCCGCAGGTGAGGGAGACGTCCCGCTCGCCGCCGCGCTCGACGCCGTCCCAGAGCTCGAGTTCGCCGTCGTCGAGTTCGACGCCTACGCGGGAGACGTCTTCGAGGGGATCGCCGTCGGGCGCCGATTCCTCACGGCGCGCGGTCTCGCGTGAGGCGGGAATCCGTGCCGTCCGCGCCAGCACAGCATCCGCTGTACGTCTGGCCCCGCGGAGCAGATCGGCAGATCCTCCTCGAGCACTGGCAGCTCGCCTGGACGCCGCAGAGCGCCCCCCTCGACGCCGACGTCGATCGGCTCGACGCCCTCGACTGGCACGACGTGGTCCCCGGCGCGATGATCCAGTGGCAGTGGCACCTCGCAGGGTTGGGGCCCAATCCCTACCTCGGGACGAACAGTGCCGAGTACCGGTGGATGGCGGAACAGCGCTGGTGGTTCCGGACGGCGATCACGCTGCCGGAGGACTGGACGGCGCCGGGGCCGGCGGTACGAGGGCGGGCGACACCCCTCAGCCGCCTCGACCTCGTCTTCGACGGCGTGGACCACGACGCGACCGTGTGGATCGACGGCGTCAGCACGGGAGAGCACTTCGGCGCGTTCGGTGGACCCGCCATCGATGCGAGCACACTCCTCGAGGCACCCGCCGGCTCGGCCCACGAGGTCGTGGTGCTGATCACGCCGGCCGGAACGGGTGCGGGCAAGGAGGAGGGCACGACCGGCCGCCTGGTCAAGTCCGAGACCTACAGCACGTGGATCAACAACCCCGATCTCATGACGGCCGGCATCTGGCGGCCCGTCCGCCTGGTCGCGACGACCGCCGAGCGATTGGAGCGTCCGCTGGTGACGACCTCGATCGAGCGCACCGCGGACGGCTCGGTCCTGCGGGCGCGCGTCGACGTCGAGGTCGAGGTCGTCCGGGCCGACGTCTCCCCCGACCTGCGCTTCGTCGTGCGGTACGGCCAGCAGCCGCCGCTCGATGATCCACGGTTCGGCGAGGATCTGCTGGAGGATCCGCGGAGCAGCAGCAACGCGAGCATCGGCGCGGACGTCGGCGCCCAGCAGCAGCAGCAGCAGCAGCAGCAGCAGCGACAACGCCGCGAACACCACGGCACGGTCAGGGCGGTCCTCATCGACGCGGCCGGTGCAGTCGTCGCGACGTCCGTTCAGGACGTCGTGTTCGGGCGGGGCCGCCAGTGGACGCGCCTTGCACTCGATGTCGCGGATCCGCAGCTCTGGTGGCCGCACGGCCTCGGTGACGCGCACCAGTACACGCTGCGGCTCACCCTCCACGGCGCCGCTCACGACTCGGCCGACGGCGGCGAGCGCCACGACCCGTCGGCGAACGCCCTCGACGAGCTCACGAGCACCGTCGGCATCCGCAGCTTCACGCTCACCCGTTCGGCGGCCCCGCGGACGGCGGAGCGGTGGATGGACTGGCAGGCCGAGATCAACGGCGAACCGCTCTTCATCCTCGGCATGAACTGGATGCCGGTCGATCTCCTGCACCTGACCGCCGCCAAGCTGGACCATTTCCTCCGGCTCGCACGCGATGCTGGCGTCCAGCTCATCCGCGTGTGGGGAGGCGGCCTCATCGAGACGACCGAGTTCTACGAGCGATGCGATGCACTGGGCCTCCTCGTGTGGCAGGACTTCCCCCTCAACACGGAGTACACCTGTGAGGGCCTACCGCTCGACGTCTGGGAGCAGCAGGTCGCCTGGAGCGTCACGCGCCTCCGCAATCACCCGAGCCTCGTCGTGTGGTGCGGCGGCAACGAGTTCGATCCGTACCTTCCCGTGAACGCCGCGGCGGTCGGGATCATGGAACGCACGGTCGCCGGGCTCGATGGCAGCCGTCCGTTCGTCCGGTCCTGCTCGGACCCGGGAGACGTGCATCCGTACCTCGACG
Organism: Plantibacter lichenum; assembly: GCF_050587525.1. NCBI lineage: Bacteria > Bacillati > Actinomycetota > Actinomycetes > Micrococcales > Microbacteriaceae > Plantibacter > Plantibacter lichenum. Next base: position 89,402 of record NZ_JBOBFT010000013.1, read on the forward strand.
CGGACACGAGCTGGTACCTGCCGCTCTACCGGCACGCACCGGCGATCACGGAGTGGGGCGGGCATGCGCTCCCACCGATCGAGAGCCTCCGCGAGTTCCTGTCGCCGGAGGAACTGGATCGCCCGCTCGCGATCCTCGACACGTCAGACGCCGAGCGCTTCGGCGACACGCATCGGGCCCTCCGCCACCGCTGGGCGGAGTTCCGTCCCATCCGTATTCCGCGGATGCTCGGCCGTGCGGCCCTGTTCGACGACCTCGCGACGGGCGACAACGGACGGTTCGTCGAGGCGGTCGCCCTCGGCGCCGCGGAGATCACCGAGACCGTCGCGCTCGACTTCCGGGCTTCGGACGTCGACGCGACGATGATCCTGCCGTGGGTGTTCAGCAGGCCGTGGCCGTCCGTCGGCATGCAGGTGCTCGACCATTCCGGACGACCGACGCCCGGCCACGCGGCGCTGTGTCGAGCGTATGCGCCGATCGCGATCGCCGTCCGCGTCAGGCACGAAGCACTCGCTGCCGGCGAGGAGCTCCGTGTGCAGCTCGCCGTGAACCGCGACGCCGACGCCGCGACCCTCGCGACCGCGTCGGTCGAGGTGCGCGTGTACGACGACGCCCTCGTGCTCCGCGGGCGGTTCACCACCCCGATCTCCGCCGACACCTTCCCCGAGATCGTCTGCACCGTGCCGAGCGATGCCGGTGCACTCGCGATCATCGCCGACGTCATCGCCGACGTCATCGCCGACGCCATCGGTTCCGACGGGGAACGGCTCGCGCGCACCGTCCGGCTGCTGCGGATCAGTCCGGGGCTGGCGGACGCCGATGCGCGTGCGGCGTATCGGGGCGCGCCGACCCCGACGGCGATGTTCGGCGAGCGCGCGTTCCGTCCAGCGATCGCCGAACGGTCGACAACGCTCCAGGTGAGCCTGGACGGCGCGATGCGGACCCTGGGCGGCGTGACCGATCCGCACGGCGTCGTGCGTCAGGTGATCACGACCGTGACAAACACGGGCACGGTTCCCGCGGCCTTCGTCCGCTGGTCCTGGTCCGACGGCGCATGGATCCTGGATGCCGACGACGACTTTTTCTGGCTCGAACCGGGTGAGCGGCGCAGCATCGCCGTCCGCTTCTCCCCCGCGTACCTGACCTCCTCGTTCGTCGAAGCGCCTGACGCTGGCGCTGGAACCGAGGCGGAACCCGACCTCGCCGGTCTCTCCGTCTCCGCGTGGAACGCCGAGGCGCCTGCATGACCACCACAACCCCGCTGCTCCTCACGGGCCGCACCGTCCTCGTCACCGGCGCGGCACGCGGCATCGGCTTCGCGATCGCCCGCGCGTGCGCTGCGGCCGGGGCACTCGTCGTCGGCGTCGATCGGGAGCCGGTCCCCGAGACGGCCGGGTGCTCGCACAGCCGTCTCGTGGACCTCGGTGCGCCCGACTCCGCCACGGGCGTCAGGGCGTGGCTCGACGCACTCGGCCTCGCACCGGACGTGCTCGTGAACAACGCGGCCGTCGGCGACAAACGACCGCTCGACGCCGTGACGGCCGAGCAGTGGACCGCGATGCTCACCGTGAACCTCCTGGCGCCGCACCTCCTGATCCGCGAGCTCGCGCCGGCGATGCCCGACACGGGGTCGATCATCAACGTGTCGTCCGTGCGCGCCGGGCGCGGTTTCGCTGACGACTCGGTGTACCAGGCTGGCAAGGGCGGGCTCGAGAGCTTGACCCGCGCCCTCGCGGTGGAGCTCGCCCCTCGGGGGATCCGGGTGAACGCGATCGCCCCCGGCGCCATCCGGACCGACTTCAACCGTGCCGCGCTCACCGATCCCCGCACGTCCGCGGACGCGGGCTCCCGCATCCCGCTCGGCCGCTTCGGCGAACCGGACGACGTCGCCGGCGCCGTTCTCTACCTCGCGAGCGGGCTCTCCTCGTTCGTCACCGGAACCGTCCTCGCCGTCGACGGCGGTCAGGCGATCCGCGGATGAACGGCGCACGGTCCCTGAGCCCGTCGAAGGGCACAGCACCACGAACGTCCCACAGCACCACGAACCGAAGGAACAGCATGAGCGACCTGTACGAATACGGCACCGACGTGACCGAGCTGGTGAGACGCTACCGAGCGCTCTACTCCGGCGCGATCTACGACGTCCTCGACGGCCTCGGCCTCCCGAACCAGGCTCTCGCGACCGACATCAAGCCGATCCGCCAGGACATGGTCATCGCCGGACCCGCGTTCACGGTCAAGGGCATCCCCGACACCGCGGGCGACCCCGACCTCCGCGACCGCCGCATCCACCTCTTCAACGACATGCGGGCGACGGGCGTTCCACTCATCGACGTCCGTGATTGCAGCTTCGACACCCAGGTGGCGCACTACGGCGAGATGAACGCGACGGTCGGCGCATCGTGCGGTGTCGTCGGCGCAGTCGTGGACGGCGGATCACGGGACACGAAGTTTCTGCTCGACCGCGACTTCCCCGTCATGGCCAGATACCTGACGCCGGTGGAGGCGTACATGCGGTGGAGCTACTACGAGTGGCAGCAGCAGATCGCCCTCCGAGGAGCGCTTTCGAGCGTCGTCGCTGTGCACCCTGGCGACTTCATCATGGGCGACCTCGACGGCGCCGTCGTGATCCCGCGCGAGCTCGTGGTCGAGGTGGTCGTCAAGACCGAGGAGCTCATCACGACCGAGAACAGTGCCCGTCGCGACTTCGAGAGCGGCATGGATCCGGTCGAGGTCTACAAGAAGTACGGGCGGCTGTGATGACGAGCACCCGCGACGACCAGGAGGTCCTGCCATGAAGATCGCCGAATACGTCCGTCTGGATCAGCCGAAGCTCATGCGGCTACTCCGCCAGATCGGGGTCGACCACGCCGTCCTGCGCCTCCCGGAGCTCCCCGACGGAACGATGCCGGGCGACTTCCGGGCAGTGGAGGCCGCCGTCGCCGAAGTGCGTGAAGCCGGCTTCACCGTCGAGGTCATCGAACCGCTGCCGCCCTTCGAGCGGGTGAAGCAGGGACTCCCGGGACGCGACGAGGAGATCGATCGCATCCACGACCTCATCCGGACGATGGAGCGCCTCGAGATCCCCGTGCTCTGCCACAACTTCATGGCGGCGTTCGGCTGGGGCCGGACGCGGTGGGCGGAACAGGGCCGCGGCGGTGCACTCGTCACGGGATTCGACGTGCACGACCTCGACGCGCTCCCGCAGCACCCCGAGACGATCTCCGCGGAGCAGATGTGGGCGAACTACGAGTACTTCGTGCGCGCCGTCGTCCCCGTCGCGGAACAGCACGGCATCCAGTTGGCCCTCCATCCGGACGATCCGCCCGTCTCCACCTATCGCGGCGTCGCCCGCATCATGACGTCGCCGGACGCGATCGAACGGGCGATGTCGCTGAGCGACAGTCCGGCGCAGGGCCTCGCCTTCTGCCAGGGCACGTTCTCGACGATGGGCGCCGACGTCCCGGCCTCGATCCACCGGTTCGCCGACCGCATCCGCTTCGTCCACTTCCGCGACGTCCTCGGCTCCCCCGAGGCGTTCACGGAGACCTTCCACGACGAAGGGCAGACCGACATGGCCGCTGCGATGGCCGCGTACGCCGCGATCGGCTACGACGGGCCCATGCGCTCCGACCACGTGCCGACCCTCGCCGGCGAGGACAACACCTTCCCGGGCTACGAGATCCTCGGGAGGCTCTACGCGGTCGGCTACATGCGCGGGCTCTGGGAGTCGGCCGTCGCGGGCCGGACCGCGCCTCTGGCGGTGGCCGAATGATGCCGCGCGCGAGCCCCTGACAGGGCCGAAACTCGTCCACCAGACGCTCGCAGGGCGCCGGGCGCTCCGTCGCGCCCGGCGCCGCCCACCCGCCCGAAATCCGCGGAATTCCGGCTCTTGACGGGGCGGCACCGCATGTGTCTAGGATGTGCGAACGGTTTGTGTAACCGGTCACACATTCGCCGGCGCACCGTCAGGGCTCCGCCGACGCACAGCCCACCACCTCCATCGGATCAGCACCGATCCGATCTCAGCAACGAAGCTCGAGAGGAAGCCGATGACCACCGACCTCGCCGCGACCCGTCCCAGACGGCAAGAGCGCACGGTCCCGCCCACCGGCCGGATCACCCCGGGCCGGCCCGCCACGACGCGAACCGGCCGCTGGGCCAGATGGCGCGACAAGACCACCCTGCTCGCCTTCGCCCTCCCCGGGATGGCCGTACTCCTGGCCTTCCACTACGTGCCGTTGTTCGGCAACGTCATCGCGTTCAAGGACTACCTGCCGTTCCTCGGCGTCTGGGAGTCCGACTGGTCCGGGTTCGATAATTTCCGCGTCATCTTCGACGGCGACCCCGCGTTCCTCAACGCGCTCAAGAACACGCTCATCATCACGGGCGTCCAGACCCTCCTGGTCTTCCCGCTCCCCATCGTGCTGGCGCTGCTGCTCAACTCGCTCATCTCCGAGCGGTGGAAGCGCATCGTCCAGTCGATCACCTACCTCCCCCACTTCCTGTCGTGGGTCTTCATCGTCGCGCTCTTCCAGCAGTTCCTCGGCGGGGCGGGCTTCATCAGCACCTTCATCCGCCAGCACGGCGGCGAGGGCCTCAACATCATCGGCAACGCGGACGCCTTCATCGCGCTCATCACCTCGCAGGTGATCTGGAAGGACACGGGCTGGGCGACCATCCTGTTCCTCGCTGCCCTGTCCCAGATCGACACCTCGCTCTACGAGGCGTCCGCCGTGGACGGGGCCTCCCGCTGGCGGCAGATGTGGCACGTGACCCTCCCGGGGCTCACGGGCGTCATCATCCTGCTGTTCATCCTGCGGCTCGGCGACGCCCTGAGCGTCGGCTTCGAGCAGATCATCCTCCAGCAGCCGGCGGTCGGCCTCCGAGCGTCCGAGGTGCTCGACACCTACGTCTACAACCAGGGCATCATCGGCGGCGACTGGGGGGTCGCGGCCGCGGTCGGGCTCGTCAGAGGGCTCGTCGGCGTGATCCTCGTCTTCGGCGCCAACAAGATCGCCCACCTCTTCGGCCAGCCGGGGGTGTACCAGCGATGACCACCATCACGAGGGGACCAGACATGACCACCCCGTCCCACGAACCGGACGACCGCGCAGCGAAGCGAACCGGCGCGGGAGGTCGGACGACGCTCGAACGGAAACGCCCGCGAAACCGCATCCAGGGCGGTCAGACACCGGCGCCCGTGCCCATGCGCATCCTCAAGGGCATCGTCCTCACGATCATCTGCGCGATCATCGTGATGCCGTTCGTCGGCATGATCGCCACCTCCGTCGCGCCCGCCGAACAGGTCATGAAGGCGAGCGGGCTCGTCTTCATCCCCGAGAGCATCGACTTCAGCGCCTACCAGGCGATCTTCGCCGGAGGCGTCGTGACGAGATCGCTCGGCGTGAGCGTCTTCGTGACCCTCGTCGGCACGGCGATCGCACTGACGATCACCTCGCTCCTCGCCTACGCGCTCGCCAGGCCCCGCCTCCCCGGTCGCCGCACCTTCATGATCCTGCTGCTCGTGAGCCTCCTGTTCACACCAGGCATGATCCCCATGTACCTCGCCGTCAAGCAGTACGGGCTCATCGACAGCATCTGGGCGCTCATCATCCCCGTGACCGTCAACGCGTTCAACGTCGTCGTCATGCGGGCCTTCTTCCAGGGCATCCCGCAGGAACTCATCGACTCAGCCCTGATCGACGGCGCGAGCGAATGGCAGATCTTCCGCCGCATCGTCCTCCCGCTCTCGAAGGCGATCATGGCGGTCATCGGCCTCTTCTACGCCGTCGGCTTCTGGAACTCGTTCTTCTCCGCACTGCTCTACATCAACGACCAGTCGATGTGGCCGCTCCAACTCGTCCTCCGGACGTTCGTGGTCAACGAGCAACCGCTCGCGCTCACGGACCTCCCGGCCGACCTCATCCCCGCCCAGCCGACCATCCAGATGGCCCTCCTCGTGATTGCGCTGCTCCCGATCGTCGTCGTGTACCCGTTCCTGCAGAAGCACTTCGCGAAGGGCGTCCTGACGGGCGCCGTCAAGGGCTGAGCAGCACCGCTGCCCAACACCCCTGCTCAGCGCCCCTGCCCATCGCCCCACGCACATCCACCAACCACGTTCCCGATTCACGGAGCAAAGGAGCTCACCATGAACCCCGTCACCACCGGCACCGTCCCCGCAGCGTTCAGCCGTCGCGGCTTCCTCACCGCGAGCGTCGGCGCAGCAGCGCTCGGCGCCCTCGCACTCAGCGGCTGTGCCCCGACCGGAGGCGGCGCGGCCGGCGCGAGCGCGGGCCCCGGCGGACTCGTCCTGCCCACCTACGTGCCGTTCAACGGCCCGAAGCCCGACCTCCCCGGCACCGAGAAGGGCGTCAACGCGGCATACATCGCCTTCCCGGCGGCCGCCAGCCTCGTCGCGACGGTCAAGGGCACGCCCGGCGACGGCGACCCCATCACCGCGATGACCCAGTGGTGGGCGTCCGCGAAACCCGGCATGGCCTCGAACTCCTATTGGAAGGCGCTCAACGAACGCCTCGGCGGCACCTTCGACGTCCAGCTCGTGCCCGGGCCCGACTACACGGCGAAATTCGCGACCACGATCGCCGGAGGCAAGCTGCCGGACCTCTTCACGATCGTGCCGCAGCCGCAGCTCCCCCGCCTCCTGCAGTCGCAGGCCGTCGACCTCACCGAGTACCTGAGCGGCGACGCCGTCAAGGCCTACCCGAACATCGCCAATCAGCCGACCGACGCCTGGAACGGCGCCATCCACAACGGCAGGATCTACTCGATCCCCGTCTCGCGCGGCATCCTCCCGACCGTCATCCTCTTCACCCGCTCCGACCTGCTCGCCGAGAAGGGCATCACGCCGGAGGTGTCGAGCTTCGACGAGTTCCTCGAACTGTGCGTGGAGATCAACGACCCCGCCAACGGGCGCTGGGCGCTCGCGAACTTCCCCTCCGACTACCTGCAGCAGATGCTCGGCATCCCGAACGGCTGGTCCGAGAAGAACGGCAAACTGACGAGTGCGTGGGAGTACGAGGAGCAGGAAGCGGCGCTCGACGCCGGCATCCGCCTCATCAAGGCGGGAGTCCTCCACCCCGACGCGTTCACGAACACGGCGTGGAAGGAACGCTTCTACAACGGGCAGGCCTACTTCGCGCGCGACAGCCTGTCCGCCTGGACGCCCTACTACAGCCAGTTCGCGACCGCGTACCCGGAGCAGGCGGACACGTTCTCGATCACCGGGCTCAAGACGCCCGGCTTCGAATCCGGGGTCACGCCCTCCGCCTGGCGCGGGCCGTCGATGTCCGTCGCAGCCGGCATCGGCAAGGCGTCGAAGGACCGCGTGGAGACGATCTTGAGGGTCGTCGACTACCTCGCGGCACCCTTCGGATCGACCGAGGAACTCTTCCTCCGCCGCGGCGTGGAAGGCGAGCACTTCACCTGGAAGGACGGCAACCCGACCTTCACCGACCTCGGGACGGCCGAGCAGTTCCAGCCGACCGACCTCGCCGCCGGGCCGTACGTCATCTACAACACGCAGTACCCCGAGGGTGTGAAGGGCCTGCACTCCTTCCAGGAGTATCTCGCCGAGTTCGCCCAGTTCAACCCGACGAACTACCTCGACTCCGCGGCCTTCCACAAGTCGAACGGCGCCCTCACGACGCAGATGACCGACACGTTCAACGAGATCGTGCAGGGACGCCAACCCATCGGCACCTGGAAGGACGCCGTCGCGAGCTGGAAGTCCGGCGGCGGCAACCAGATGCGCACCGAGTTCCAGGCCGCGCTGGCCAAGCGGGACAAGTAACGCGTCGCCGCAGTACCGTCGCTTCACGCACCCACGGAAGGGGATCACACCATGGTGACCATGTACGACGTCGCTCGCGCGGCAGGGCTCTCGATCGGAACCGTCTCACGCTTCGTGAACGGCAACGGCTACGTGTCCGCCGCATCGGAGGAGGCGATCCGCGCCGCCATCGCCGCGACGGGGTACGTGCCGAACAACGCGGCCCGGAGCCTCACGACGAAACGCTCCGGACTTATCGGCTTCATCACGAGCGACCTCATCAACCCCTTCACAGCGCTCCTCGCTCAGAGCATGGCGCTCCGCGCGAGCGAGTCCGGTCACAGCGTGCTGACGGCGGTCACGGACGGCGACGAGGCTCGCGCCCTCGAGGTCATCACGGCCCTCCGAGGCCAACAGGTCGACGGGCTCGTCGTGACCCCGCCGGAGTCGGCGGCCGTGAACGCCTACCTCGAGACCATCACGGGATCCGGCACCCCCGTGGTCCTCGTCGGCATGGAGCTCGACACCCCGGCCGACCGGGTGTCGTCCGACACGTACGGGGGCGCGAAGGCCGCCGTCGAGCACCTGCTCCGGCTCGGGCACACCCGCATCGCCTTCGTCAGCAGGGCACCAGCGGAATCATTCGCCCGCGGACGGTACCGGGGCTACTGCGACGCGTTGGCGGAACACGGCATCACGGTCGATCCGCAGCTCGTCTTCGGACTCGACGACACCGCTTCGGCGCTCGGCGATGCGACGGGCCTGGCGCTGGAGCGGGCGACGGCCGTCTTCGCGGTCAACGACCTCGTCGCACTCGGCGTCGCCCAGGAGGCGCACCGGCGCGGGCGACGCGTGCCGGAAGACCTCTCGGTCGTCGGCTTCGACGACATCGCCCTCGCCGGCGTCTCCTCCCCGCCCCTCACCACCGTCCGCCAACCCACCGAGGAGATGGGCCAGTCGGTCATCGACCTCCTCCTCGCCAGACTCGCCGACCCGTCGATCCCGGCGAGCGCGACCCGTCACGACTGCTCGCTCGTCGTGCGCGGTTCGACCGCTCCGCCGCGTCCGTGAACCGCGCACCGCTCCATCCGCAGTCCTCAGCATCAGCATCAGCATCAGCATCAGCATCAGCATCAGCATCAGCATCAGCATCAGCATCAGCATCAGCATCAGCATCAGCATCAGCATCAGCATCAGCATCAGCATCAGCGTCAGCATCAGCCGATCCACACCAGACCTCGAACGAAGGAACCAGTTCCATGCTCAAGCTCGATCTCCGCGGCTCCACGTACACCGACAAGCTCCTCGGCTGTTGGATGGGCAAGAACGCCGGCGGCACGCTCGGCGCCCCGCTCGAAGAGGGCTGGGGGCGCGACGAGCCCTTCGACATCGACTGGTACCCGAAGCTGGAGACCGGCGGGATCCCCAACGACGACCTCGAGATGCAGCTCATCTGGCTCGCGGCGCTCAAACAGGTCGGTCCTGGGCTCACCGCTCGCGACCTCGCCCCGTACTGGCTCGACCACATCGGCTACAACTGGGACGAGTACGGGCTCTCGAAGGCGAACCTCCGTCTCGGCCTCGTCCCGCCCGTGAGCGGCTCGTTCAACAACTGGTTCCTGCACTGCATGGGCAGCCCCATCCGTTCGGAACTGTGGGCATGCGTCGCCCCCGGCCACCCGCGCATCGCCGCACGCTACGCCTACGAGGACGCCATCTGCGATCACGCCGGAGGCGAGGGCGTCTACGGCGAACTGTTCAACGTCGCGATGCAGGCCGCCGCGTTCGTCGTCGACGACCACGAACAACTCCTCGACATCGGGCTCTCCTACGTGCCGGAGGACTCCCAGACCGCTCGCGCCGTGCGAGCCGCGCGCGACGCGCATCGTGCGGGCCTCACCTGGCAGGAGGCTCGGAAGCGCGTCATCGCGACCTCCGAGGTGCGGATCGCCCAGTACTCGCCCTTCAACATCGGCTTCCAGGTGGTCGGGCTCCTCTACGGCGCAGACTTCGGCGACGCCATCTGCACGACAGTGAACTGCGGCTACGACACCGACTCGTCCGGTGCGAGCATCGGGAGCCTGTGGGGCATCATCGCGGGACAGTCGCGGCTCCCCCAGAAGTGGATCGAACCGTTCGGCATCGAGATCGCGACGAACGAGGACTGGCACGGCGTCCGCCACATGTCCGACGGGAGCACGCCGATCCCCGAGACCCTGCCGGAGCTCATCGACGACCTGCGGGTGGAGACGGACCGGGTCCTCGCCCACCACGGCGTCACACCGGCGGGAGGCGTCGTCGAGGTCTCGCTCGAGAGCCTCTACGCCGACGACTCGATCCGCGAGCTGTGGACGCGCTCGGTGACCGAGGTCCGCTACGACTTCCCCGAGTACAGCGTCACGGTCGACTACGGCGGGGATCCGATCATCGCCCCCGGCCGTACGATCACCGTCGTCGCGACCGTGCACAACCCGCACCCCGACGCCGTGACCGGTTCCCTGCGCTGGATCCTGCCTGAGGGCTGGCCCGCCGTCGCCGTGGAACGGTTCCAGATCGCGGCGAGCGCCTCGGTCTCGCTCGACATCGCCATCACGGCTCCAGACCAGCCCGTCGACGACCGCAACGTCCTGTACCTGGCGGCCGAACTCGACGAGTACCCGGCCGAGCCGGCCGTTCCGTTCGTCCTCGTCGGCGCGCCGCTGTGGGAGCTCGCAGAGGCCCCCGCCGAGAGCGATGGAACCGCCTACCCGAACGTCGACGAACTCGACTGGGAACGTCTCTACGGATCGGGCAACCGCTCGCCCCTGCACACGCTCAGCGGTCGCGGCGGCCGGGTGTACCTGCGCACGTTCCTGCAGTCGCCCGTGGACGAGCTGGTGCGGGTCGGCGTCGACTCGACCGTGCCGAACACCGTCTGGCTCGACGGCGTGCAGATCGACCAGGCCAATCAGACGATCGAGCCGAAGCTGCTGCGTCCGAACTTCAGCGCTCGGTACTCCGCGTACGAGCTCACGGCGGGGTGGCACGAGGTCCTCGTCGAGTTCACGCTCGATGGCGACGACGGTCTGGCCGACGCGTACCTGCTGCTCGCCTCCGCCGATCGGCTCGTCACGCCCAACGTCGCGATCGGACGCACGCGCGTCCCGGTCCCGGTCGAGGCGCTCGTCTCGGCCGAGCGCTGAACTCCCCCAGCACCGACACCCGTCCACCCAGCACCGACACCTGTTCAAAGGAGAACACCGCATGTCACTCGACCATCGACGAACGACCAGGAGGATCGCGATCGTCGCGGCCGTCGCCCTCGCGGCGGGCCTCGGCTCACTCGCCGTCGACCCGTCGCCCGCGTCCGCCCAGGACACGACGACTTTCACCGACGGGTTCGACCGCGCGAACGGCGCCGTCGGCAACGGCTGGCGGGCCGCTCGTGGCACGTGGGCGATCGCTTCTGGCGCCGTCGCCGCGTCCGGCTCGACGTCCGAGCGCATGCTCATGCAGGAGTCGGTCCCGCTCGGCAAGACCTTCGCCGTGTCCGCGACGGTCTCGACGACGTCCACCGCGCCGGCGTCCCGCGCCTGGAACGGTGTCGCGGCCAATGTCGTCGACAACGGGAACGGGACCCAGACCTTCTACGTGGTGCGTGCGGCGCAAGCGCTCGGCAACGCGTCCCGCCTCGACTGGCAGCTGTTGAAGGTCAGCGATTCGCAGACGGCGACGGGTCTCGTCTACGTCACGGGCGGCTGGTCCGACATCACGGCCGGCCAGCCCGTGCGGCTCGGCCTCGAATCGGTTTCGCTCGGCACCGGTATCGTCGTCCGTGTGGAGGGCGCCGTGACGAAGGACGTGTACCAGTACGCGCCGCTGCCGTTCGGCTCGCTCGTGTCCGGCGGATACGCCGGCCTCTACGCCCACGGCGGTGCGAACACCTTCGACGACGTCACGATCGTGAATTCCACGGTCGCGGCTGGCGCGCCGCTCGCCGATCCGGGGCCGCTCAGCTGCACGGTCGCGCAGCCCGACGGGTACACGCTGCCCGGCCTCGCGAACACGGTCGCCGAGGTCGTCCCGCTGGGGAACAGCTGGTCCGGTCATCCCGTCACCCAGCAGATCCTGAACCACGGCGATGATCAGTACGCCGCGTACTACGACGAGAACCGCGTGATGACGGTGGCGCATCGAACGCTCGACCAGACGACGTGGACGATCAAGCAGGTCGACAGCACACTCGGGTGGGACAGCCACAATTACGTGACCATGGCCCTCGACCCCGCCGGCAACCTGCACCTGTCCGGCAACATGCACAACGTGCCGCTCGTCTATTTCCGGACGACGACTCCCGGCGACGTCACGACGCTCACTCGGGTCGCGAACATGGTCGATCCGGCCGTCGAGCAGCGCGTCACCTACCCGTCGTTCTTCACCGGGCCCTCCGGCGAACTGATGTTCTCGCATCGGGACGGCATGAGCGGCGACGGTGTCACGCTCTACAACCGGTACGACGAGACGACGCAGACCTGGTCGGCGCTCCTCACGACGCCGCTCCTCGACGGTGAAGGTCTCCGCAACGCGTACCCGATGGCGCCGAAGCTCGGACCCGACGGCTTCTTCCACCTCGTCTGGACGTGGCGGGACACGACCGACGCGGGATCCACCTCCCGGCTCTCCTACATGCGGAGCACCGACCTCGTGCACTGGGAGACGAGCACGGGCACGCCGTTGACGCTCCCGGTCACCTACGACAGCCCAACGGTCGTCGACCCCGTGCCGATCTACGGCGGCATCATCAACAGCAACATCAACCTCGGCTTCGACGGGGCAGGGAAGCCCGTCATCAGCTACACGAAGTTCGACGAGCAGTTGCGCACCCAGTTCAACCTGGCGCACACGGATGCGGGCGGCGCGTGGGTGTCCGCTCCGATCAGTGAGTGGACCGGACGCTGGCACATCTCCGGAGGCGGTTCGCTCTCGGGCGGCGTCCGGGTGGGCGCGGTCAGCGCACTCGCCGACGGGATGCTCCGCGTCGATTACAAGTGCGTGGGCGGCGTCGGCGTGAACGACGGGCCGTCCCGGAGCTGGATCGTCGATCCCGCGACGTTCCAGCCCGTGTACGACGTGCCGACCCCGGCGCTCCCCGCCGCGATCACCACACCGCAATCCACGTTCCCCGGCATCCAGGTGAAGACCGTGGACGTCACGGCGGAGAACGGCGACCGCTACGTGCTCCGGTGGGAGTCGATGCCGGCGAATGCGGACCAGCCGCGGCCTCCGTCCCAGACGCCGCCCGCGCAGCCCATCACGGTCTACCGCCTCGTGCCGTAGACGGTGCAGCATCCGAAGCCGGGCAGGTCGTCGCTCATGACCTGCCCGGCTTCCTGCCGTGCGCCGTTCACCCTCGCGAGACTGGCACCCAGATCTCGATGACGGAATCGGGTCTCGACCAGTGGAAACGCCGGTCGTACCGCTCGACATGGAACAGCTGCTCCGACATCGGAACGGCTCCCCCGCGTGGAAGCTCCTCGCGGTAGATCGTCGAGATCGTCGCTGCGAGACCGGACATCGGCCCACGGTGGTCGAAGACCTCGTGATCGTGCGCCGGGACGTCGAACGTCTCGAACACCGGAGGGACGGGGTCAGTCGCCGGGACGCCGCAGAAGTAGCGGTACTCCTCGCCGACGGCGTAGGTCACGGCGAACTTCTCCCACGAGCCTGACGCTGTCCTGCTTGTCCGTGCCAAGGCCGCGTTGAACGACCGCCAGTGCCGTGCACAGATCTCGGCGTTGCTCGACTGGGACCTCGTGATCGGCACCGACATCCCCTGGAGGCGCACACCGCTCCAGGACTCGGACCGCCGCGCGAACTCCGCCATCGTCACGACACCCCCGTCGCGTCGGCCGATGCGCCGACCCGGACCATCGTACGGGACGCGCCGCCGGCCCTCGCCCTCCCGCCCGGCCCGTTCACCCTCGTTGGGTGATGGGGAGCCGGGTGATGGACGCGAGGATGTGGCCATGGGCGAATCGGCGGAGGACCAGGCGGCGGCACTGCCGAATGTCCAGCCGAGCGCACGGCCGAATGCCGAGCCGAGCGCACTGCCGGGTTCGCAGCCGACGCTCGCTCCGTCGACCCGCGTCCTGCTCTCGCTCGCAGGCGCCGTCATCCTCCTCGTCGGCATGTCACTCGCACGGGACGTCCTGACGCCGCTGTTCGTGGCGGCGGTCCTCGTGATCATCGTCCATCCCGTCCGCACACCGCTCGAACGGCACGGCTGGCCGCGCTGGCTGGCGACGACCGCCGTCATCGCGGTCGCCTACCTCGTCCTCGCGGTGCTCGGCGCCATCGTCCTCTTCGCGGCAGGACAGTTCGCGGCGCTCATCCCGCAGCACGCCGACGAGCTGCACATCGTGGTCGACCAGGGAGCCGGTCTCCTCACGAGCTTGGGCTTCGACGCTGACGCCGCAGCGGATGCGACGAGACGGATCGACCCTGCGACGCTCGTGAATGCGGCCGGCGCCATCGTCCACACGGTGACCGGCCTCGCGACGTCGTTCTTCTGGACCTTCGTGATCGGTCCCGTCGGAGCGATCCTGTCGGTCCCGCTGACGTTGCTCCTCCGGGCGCTGCTCCTCGAGAACGACGACGATGCGGCGTGGGTCAGGCGATTGTCGGGCGACATGAGTGACGAGACCGGGAACACCGGCTCAGAAGCGAGAACCGCCGCATGAGCCCCGCAGAGAGCACAGGAGGGCAGAGCATCATGAGCACCGAACTGGCGTCCTGGCGGGAGACCCCGACCAGGCAGGCGATCATCGACTTCGTGGCGGCGGTCACCGAGGGCCCCGAAGCGGTCGCGTTCCGCGACCGCGTGGCAGTCTTCGACAACGACGGCACGCTGTGGACCGAGAAACCGATGCCGACGCAACTGCACTACATCGTGGAGCAGTGGGCGGCTGCGGCGAAGGCCGACCCCTCGCTCGCCGCGAAGCAGCCGTACCTCGCGGCGTCGACGGGTGACCTGTCGTGGTTGGGCGGCGCCGTGGAGAAGCACTACGTGGGCGACGATTCCGACCTCCACACGATGATCGGCGCGATCGTCGGGACGACGGCGGACATGAGCGTCGAGGACTACGAGGCGTCCGTCGTGGCGTTCTATCGCGACGCCGTACACCCCACGATCGGCCGCTCCTACCGCTACGCCGTCTACCAACCGATGTTCGAACTCCTCCGGTACCTCGAACGGCACGGCTTCACCTGTTACATCGTGTCGGGCGGGGACCGCGACTTCATGCGCCCCATGACGGCCGAGTACTACGGGATCCCTGCGGAGCGCGTGATCGGTTCCGCCCTCGGGCTGCACTACGACCAGGACGCGAACCAGGTGCAGTACGGGACGTCATTCGACTTCATGAACGACGGACCGGAGAAGCCCGTGCGCATCTGGACGAGGACGGGCAGACGACCGATCCTCGCCGCGGGCAACTCGAACGGCGACGTGCCGATGCTGCGCTATCCCCAGACGCATCCCCGCAGTCTCAGCCTGCTCATCCACCACGACGACGACGGCGGACGAGGCGATGCTCCCTACGACGCGGGCGCTGAGCGGGCGCTCTCGGGCGCAGCCGGGCAGGGCATCACCGTCGTGAGCGTCCGCGACGACTGGGCGACGGTGTTCCGATCCGCCGACGAGGGGTCGTGACCGCCTCATGACCGCGTCGTGAGCCGGGCCGAGGCTCCTCGGATCGCAGGAAGAGCGCTCCGAGCGCTGCCACGAGCGCGAGCGCCACAAGCACCCCGCCGACCAGACGGAACGACGCCATGACGGCGGCCTCCCCACCGGTGGTGACGAGGAGGGAGGCGAAGACGCTCACCCCGAGCGCTCCCCCGATGCGTTGCGTGATGGTGAACACGGTATTGCCGTCGGCGAGCTCGTCGTCGGCGAGCGGCGCCAGCATCGTCCGGAGCAATGGCGCGGTGACGAGCCCGATCGCGACCGCGCGACCGGTGAGGAGCAGCGCCGTCTGCCAGAGCGGGGTGTCGGGCCGGAGCAGGAGGAGCGCGATGCTCGCCACGGCGAGCACACCGAAGCCTCCCGCGACGAGCACCACGAGCGGCAGTCGGGCTGCGAGGCGTTGCCCGACGATCGTCCCGACACCGATCACGATGCCCGGGGGCAGGAGCGCGATGCCCGTCGCGAACGCGCTGTGCCCCTGAACGCCCTGGGTGAAGACGGGAACGATGAACAGGGTCGCGAACGCGACGATGGAACACACGGTCTGGAGCACGATGACGAGCAGGCCGTTGCGTCCTCGCAGGACACGGAGGTCGAGGACCGGGTGGTCGCTCCGCCGCGACCGGATCGCGTAGCCGCCCAGGAAGACCGTGCCAACGAGCACGCCCGCCACGGGGACGCCGCCTCCCCACCCGTCCGCCGCGCCCGTCGCCGCGCCGAACAGCACGGAGGCGACGCCAGTTGCGAGGAACAGGAGGCCGACGACGTCCAGCCGTGCCGCTCGGTCGGAACGGTGTCCGAGGTCCTTCGGCAGCCTGGCCGTGAGGAGGCACCCGACGAGGCCGATAGGGATGTTGATCAGGAAAATCCATCGCCAGCCGCCCGCACCGATCAGGAGCCCTCCGAGGGACGGTCCGAGCGCCGGCGCCGCGAACAGGACGAGCGCCGCAGAGATCGGCATCCTGCCGGAGGCCCCGACGCCGCGGCCCCCAAGCAGGATGCTGAGGGCGAGTGGGATGAGCGGGGCGCCTGCGATCCCCTGTGCGACGCGGAACACGATGAGCCATGACATCGTCGCTGCGAGGGCGCAACCGGCAGAGGCGATGAGGAACGACACGAGGCTCACCCGGTACACGCGGAGCGTGCCGAACCGGCGGGCGAGGAATGCCGTAGCGGAGAGCGTGATCCCGAGCGACAGCAGATACCCGCTGACGATCCACTGCACCTCGCCGACACCGGCGTGGAGCTCTCGACCGATGTCGGGCACCGCGACGTTCACGATCGACGAATCGATCATGCTCAGCAGGGGCCCTGCGAGCAGTCCCAGTCCCGCGAGGGTGCGAATTGCGCCCGGTCCTGCGGAGGAGGCAGCTGTTGCGGAGGCCATCACATCACATCGCCGGCGATTCCTCGTCGACGTGCCCACCCAGCTCGTCGAGCCATCCGAGTTCGCGTTCGACGTCGTCCAGCACCCGACGCATCGCGAGGTTCCGCCACGCACGCTCCGGGACGATCGCGCTCTCGTCGATAACGTGCCGCAGTTGGGCCTCGGCGGTGTCGAGCACCCGGCGCCTCGCATCGCACACTCCGGCGCGTTGCTCCGGCGTCAGCTCGCCGAAGAAGCTCACCCGAACGAGGAACTCCTCGGTATCCCTGGCGAGCGTCGCCGGCAGCACCGAAACGCGTTCATGCAGGAGCTCGAGCCCACGATCAGTGATCGTGTAGACCTTCCGAGCCGGTTTTCCCTCCTGGAGTTCGACCACGTGGGTGACGGCGTCTTCCGCTTCCAACCGACGCAACGCCGAGTAGAGGGTGTTGTTGCTCATGGGTGCGACGAGCGGCCGAGCGACACGACGCTTCAGCTCGTAGCCGTGAACGGGCCCGGATCGGAGCACGCTCAGAATGAAGATCTCAGTGACCATAGGTCACTATGACATATGGTGGGTCACCATAACAAGAGTGAATCGGTACACGAACGGCACCCGCTCGATAGGGTGTTGCCATGAGCACGATCGATCCCGTGGCCGTCCGGTTGGCCCGTCGCAACCGTCGCCCGGGCAACGCGCGCGTCGTCATCGCACTCGTCCTCCAGTTCGCCGGCGGCCTCGGCATGGGCTACGGGTGGCTGAGCCTCTTCGGAGCGACGATGTTCGAGGGCGAGGACACCTTCGAGCCGGCCGCCTCATCGCTCGTCGGAGTGATCGGCGGCCTCCCGGTCGCGATCATCGGCTCGATCCTCTGGATGGGGATCATCATGAAGCGGCCGGAACTCGGCATCTTCTTCGGGTGGAGCGCGTTCTGGCTGGGCGGCGGCATCGGCGTGGCGCTCGCGGCGCGCGGCGTCGGGCAGCCGTACCTCCTCACGGTCATCGCCATCGCCTGCATCGCCCTCGCCGTCCTCTTCCTCGGCTTCGGCGTCTGGGCGAGCCGTCGTCGTTCCACAGCGAAACGCCGCGAGGCCGACATCATGCGCACGGGCGTCCCGACGACGGCCACCGTGAGCGACAGGGGCTACACGGTCTTCCACGAGAGCAACCGCATCCTCACGAACGTGACCTTCACTTTCACCGATCCGCAGGGCGTTCAGCGCTGGGTGCAGCGGCCCGTGCTGATCCGTGCCGAGGATCCCGTCGTCAACGGGCAGGAGACCCGCATCTGGTACGACCGGACGAACCCAGGAGACGACAAGCGGATCGTCGTGGAGCTCGCCGTGCAGTCGCCCTGGCGCTGAACCGGCCCGAATCCCCCTTGTCCCCGGCGCAGCGGCGGAGGTACCCTGCCGGGCATGGACACGTTGCAGTTCACCGTCGACATCAACGCCCCCGCCGACCGCGTCTGGTCGACCATGCTCGATCAGGAGACCTACCGCGAATGGACGGGCGCCTTCCACGAGGGCTCCCGCTACACGGGCGGCTGGAACCTCGGCGACGAGATCCGATTCGTCGGTGCGGAGGACGAAGGACCGGAGAGCGGCATGCTCGGGAAGATCGTCGCGAACCGGCCGAACGAATTCGTGTCGATCGAGTACACGGGCCAGATCGAGGACGGCGTCGACGACACGACGAGCGAATTCGCCGAGAAGCTCATCGGCTGCCACGAGAACTACTCCTTCCGCGAGCACGACGGCATCACGACCGTGACCGTCGAAGTGGACTCGATCGACGAGTTCACCGAGATGTTCCAGGAGATGTGGCCGCCTGCGCTCGCGGCCCTGAAGGCGATCGCCGAGCGCTGAGCAGGCCGCTCGCCTCGGGTGGGGCTACCATCACGGAGCGTGATCATCGTGAACGCGTCGACGCGGTAGCCGATGGCCGCCGCATCGTCCTACCGTCGTCGGGTGACTCTCCTCCGCCGCCTGCCGATCGACGGCTTCGTCCTGTCGATCCTCGCAACCGTCGTCATCGCCTCCTTCCTCCCGGCGCGCGGGATCGCCGTCCCCGTCACCGACTGGACGACGACGATCCTCATCGGCGCGCTGTTCTTCCTCTACGGCGCACGCCTCTCCTTCGCCGACACGATGCACGGCCTCCGCTCCTGGCGCCTGCAGGCGTCGGTCGTCTCGGTCACGTATCTCGTGTTCCCGCTCATCGGCCTCGTGCTGCTGTTCACGCTGCAGAACGTCCTCCCCGCTGCGCTCCTCGGTGGCCTCGTGTTCGTGTGCCTCCTGCCGTCGACCGTGCAATCGTCGATCGCGTTCACCTCGATCGCCGGCGGCAACGTGCCTGGGGCCGTGGTCGCCGCATCCCTATCGAACACCCTCGGCGTCATCGTGACGCCCGTGCTCGCCGTCCTCGTCCTCGGAACCGGCCACGGCCTCGCCCTCAACGGGTCCTCGATCGTGTCGATCGCCCTGCAACTCCTCGCTCCGTACGTGGCCGGGCAGATCGCGCACCGGTGGCTCGCCGGCTGGATGTCACGCCGGAAGGTCGTCCTCAAGCTCGTCGAACGCGGCTCGATCCTCGTCGTCGTCTACGCCGCGTTCAGTGAGGCGATGCGCGACGACGTCTGGAACGCCCTCCCACCCGCATCGATCGTCCTCACCGGCGTGTTGTGCATCGTGGTCCTCGCGGCCGTCCTCGGGATCTCGGTGCTGCTGGGCAAGCTCATCCGGCTGGAGCGGGCGGACCGCATCGTGCTGCTGTTCTGCGGATCGAAGAAGAGTCTCGCAGCCGGTCTGCCGATGGCGGGTGTCCTGTTCAGCGCCGCCGGGCTCGGCATGGCGATCGTCCCGTTGATGCTGTTCCACCAGATCCAGCTCATCGTCTGCGCGGTGCTCGCGGGTCGGATGGCGAAGCGGACGGCCGCGCTGGAGGGCGAGGAGGTCGACTCCGATGCGGCGGACGCCACCTCAGCCGTTGGCACTCCACGCCCGTGAGCCATGGCCGATGCGGTCACGATTCTCGAGGATGAGTCTCGACAGCGCCGCCGTGGCCTGCGAGGCGGGTCCCGGTCTCGTGACGAGCACGAACTCCGTTCGGCCGGGTGACGGCAGATCGGTGCGTTCGACGAGCCCTGACGGCAGGAGCGATCGGGCGTGGACGATGTTCCCGAGGCCGGCGAGGGCTGCGGCTCGGAGCCCGAGGAGGTTGTCGGTCACGCAGGTGATCCGGTAGCCGAGGGACGCCGCGTCGAGGGCTGCGAGTGCCGCCTGCCTCGTGAGGCTCGGCAGCGGGTAGGTGACGATGTTGACGGGTGCGCTCGTGTCCGGTGCGCGCTCCGGTGCGTGCTCCGGTGCGCGCGGTCCCGTCGCCGCCGCCGACTGCTGCTGCGCCTGCGCCTGCTCCTGCTCGTCGTCCGGGCGCCCCGCCCACACGAGCTCGTCGTCGAAGACGAGGGTTCCGTGCTGCTCCCCCGGCCTCCGCTTGATGAAGACGAGGTCGAGGTGGTTCGTGCGCACCTGTTCAAGGAGGGTCTCGCTGAGACCGACCCGGAGTTCGAGGTCGACACGCGGATGTGCCCTGCGGAACTCCAGCAGCAGGTGCGGGAGGTCCTCCGCGACGAGGTCCTCGGACGCTCCGAAGCGGACGCTTCCGGTCACCTGCGTCGTGTCCGGACTCTCGAAGTAGCCCTCGGCTGCGGCGAGCGCGTCGAGGATCGTGCGCGCGAACCCGACGAGCGCTTGGCCGTCAGGGGTCAGCTCGACGCGGTGCGGGTCCCGGTCGAACAGTCGCTTTCCGATCTGTCCTTCCAGGCGCATGATGTGTCCGCTCACGGTCGACTGCCGGAGGCCCAGTTCCCGAGCCGCGCTGCTGAAGCCGTCCGTGCGTGCGACCACGAGGAAGGTCTCCAGCAGTTCGGGGTCGATCACGGTGCGCCTCGTTTCGTCTTCCGACAGCGTACGGTGTGCGCCCCGTGTGCGCCCTTCAGCCTCACTTCCTCGCCGCCGAGGTGAGGCTTCCGGTCGTTTTCGCGCCCCCAGGGCAACCGGAAGCCTCACCTCGGCGGGTGTGCGCGTGCTGAGCACCGCGACCGTCGACCGCGCTGCTGCGTGTCGGCCGGGCGCTAGAACTGCTTCTTCTGCTGCTCCAGGATGCTGTTCAGTTCCTTCACCGAGGTGTCCTTGAAGATGCCCTCGAAGCCGTCCTCGGCCTGGATGGCCTTCTTGACCTCATCCGACTGGTAGATCTCGACGATCTTCGTGAGCGCGGCGTTGTCTGCGTCCTTCGCCCGGACGGCGAAGATGTTGATGTACTGGCCGAGGTCGTCGCGATCCGCATCCTCTTCGTAGATCTTCTGCTCAACCGTGAGACCGGCGGCCTGGGCGAAGTTCGAGTCGACGAACGCGATGTCGACGCTGTCGAGCGAGGCGGCGGTCTGCGTCGGGTCGATCGGGGTGATCGTGCCGATGCGGGACTTCGTGTAGTCGACGTCGTCGAGCGTCGCGTTCCACCCCGGGTCGCCCTTGAGCGTGACGAGCCCGGCCGCCTCGAGGGCGAGCAGCGGACGCACCTGGTTCGCGGGGTTGTTGCTGAGCGTCACTTCCGCGCCCTGCGGGATGTCCGCGACGGACGTCCATTTCTTCGAGTAGAAGCCGATCGGGTAGATCTCGCTCGCACCGATCGGCACGAGGTCCTCGCGCTGCGATGCGTCGTATTGCGCGAGGTAGCGCACGTGCTGGAACTTGTTGATGTCGATGTCACCGTTGGTGAGCGCCGGGTTCGGCGTCGTGTAGTCGCTGAACGAGACGATCTCCAGGTTGATGCCGTCCTCCTTCGCGCGCTTGACGACGATGTCCCAGAAGCTCTTGCCCGCGTCCACCACACCGAGCTTCACGGTCACGGGCTTGCCGGCGGCAGCCGCATCGTCGCTCGTGCCCTTGAACAGGTTCGGGATGATGAGGACCGCCGCGACGATGACGACGACGACCGCGACGGCGATCCCGATGACGAGTCCTCGTCTGCCCGTGCGGGCCTTCTCTGGCAGGACGGGTGCTGGGGAGTCGTTCGACATGGTTCCTCTTTCGAGTCTGGGCTCGATCGGCGATCGGCGGGTGAGTGCCCCATGGTGGCGGCCGGGCATGCGCCGGACGAATCGTGTGAAGCCGAGTGACACCGGGTTACGAAATGTTCCCGAGCGCCCGGAAACCGGTCCTTCCTGCCGCCTATCGTCGGGAGTCGACTCCGACCGGAGCGAGCAGGACGAGAGGCGGACCATGGCATCGATCATCGAATTCCAAGGAGTGTCGAAGACATTCCCCTCCGGGAATACGACGATCACGGCGGTGGACGACGTCGACCTGGCCATCGAGGCCGGCGAGATCTTCGGGATCATCGGCTACTCCGGAGCCGGCAAGAGCACCCTCGTGCGGCTCATCAACGGACTGGAACGCGCGACGAGCGGCACCATCCGCGTCGGCGACGTGGAGATCACCGCGCTCAGCGAACGACAGCTTCCACCCGTTCGTGGCACCATCGGCATGATCTTCCAGCAGTTCAACCTGTTGCGGTCACGCACGATCGCCGGCAACGTCGAGTTCCCGCTCCGGGTGGCCGGCTGGCCGAAAGCGAAACGGAAGGCGCGCGTCGCCCAGTTGCTCGACTTCGTCGGACTCCTCGACCGAGCGCACGACTACCCGGAGCAGCTCTCCGGTGGCCAGAAGCAGCGGGTCGGCATCGCGCGGGCCCTCGCCGTCTCCCCCAGCGTGCTCCTTGCCGATGAGGCCACGAGCGCCCTCGACCCGGAGACGACGCAGGACGTCCTCCGCCTCCTCACGAAGACGAATCGCGAGCTCGGCGTCACGATCGTCGTGATCACGCATGAGATGGACGTCATCCGTGAGATCGCCGACCGCGTCGCAGTGCTCGACGAGGGCCGCGTCGTCGAGCTCGGCTCGACCTACGACGTGTTCGCCGAGTCGAAGACGGCGACCGCCAGGCGATTCCTGCAGACCGTCGTCCGAACCCGTCCGAGCGAGGAGGACCTCGCCCGCATCCGCCGCAACCACCCGGGCAGGGTCGTCATCGTCGACGTCGACGACATCGCGACCCTGAGCGAGCAGCTGGCCCACCTGAAGGAGATCGGCGTGGGGGTGACCCTCGCCTTCGGCGGCATCGACTCGTTGCAGGACCGTGAGTTCGGAAGCCTGACCCTCTCGCTCACGGGCGACACGGCAGCCGTCGACCGCGGAGTGGCCGCGCTCAGATCGGTCACGAGCGTCGAGGAGGTCGCCGCGTGAACACCGGTTGGGACATCCTGCTCCCCAAACTCCTGGCGAACCTCTGGATCACCCTCTACATGGTGTCCGTCACGCTGCTCGTCAGCGGGATTCTCGGCATGCTGCTGGGGCTCGCGCTGTATACGAGCCGCCCGAACGGCCTTCTCCAGAACCGGTTCGTGTTCGCCGGCCTCAACCTGTTCGTGAACATCGTCCGGCCGATCCCGTTCATCATCCTCATCTCCGCCCTCCTCCCCGTCACCCGAGCGGTCGTCGGAACCCACATCGGGACGAACGCGGCGATCTTCGTCATGATCGTCGCAGCCACGTTCTACATCGGGCGCATCGTGGAGCAGAACCTCGTGAGCATCGATCCCGGCGTCATCGAAGCCGTTCGGGCCGCCGGAGCCCGCCCGCTCCGGATCATCCTCACGGTCCTCATCCCCGAGGCGCTCGGCCCGCTCGTGCTCGGCTACACCTTCGTCGTCATCGGCATCGTCGACATGTCGGCCCTCGCCGGGGTCATCGGCGGGCGCGGCCTCGGCGACTTCGCCCTCGTCAACGGGTACAACGTGTTCCGGTGGGATGTCACTCTCGTGGCGACCGCCGTGATCGTCATCATCGTGCAGCTCGTGCAGTTCATCGGCAACCGCGTGTCCCGCCGCGTCCTCCGCTACTAGATCAGGAGCACCACACCATGACCATCCCCACCACCACCAGGCTCGCCGCTGAAGGCTCTGAGACAAGTGGCCCAGCTGCACACGGCTTCGACGACGTCGCAGCGCTCTTCCGGCCGATCTTCGCCGACATCGCCGAGACGGCCGTCCGACGCGAGACGGACCGGGACCTCCCCTTCGACGCCGTTCATGCGCTCAAGGCGGCGGGATTCGGCGCCCTGCGCATCCCGACGGAGTTCGGCGGGTTCGGGCTGAGCCTCGAGGAACTCTTCGTGCTGCTCATCGAACTGGGGGCCGCGGACTCCAATCTTCCGCAGCTCCTCCGCGGACACGTGGCGTTCGTCGAGACGCAACTCGCCCTCCCGAAGACGGAGCGTCGAGACCGCTGGTTCCGTCGCATCGCCGACCGGGACATCCTCTTCGGCAACGCGCAAGCCGAACTCGGCGAAGCCACGAATCCGTCGACCGCGATCACCGAACGGGACGGACGGCTCCTCCTCAACGGCCGGAAGTTCTATTCCACGGGCACCCTCTACGCGGACTGGATCTGGTCCATGGCGCACCACGAGGGCGAGCTCGTCGCCCTCGCCGTGTCCGCGACGGCGGCCGGAGTCTCCCGCATCGACGACTGGGACGGATTCGGGCAACGGCTGACGGGGAGCGGGACGACGGTCTTCGAGGACGTCGAGATCGATCCGGCGGAGATCCTGCCGTCGAGCGTGAACGACGCCGTCCGTCCGCACGCCTACATCGCGGGCCTGTACCAGCTCATCCTGCTCGCGGCGCTGGCGGGGATCGGACGAGCGGCCGAGCGGGAGGCGATCGACTTCGTCCGCCCCCGCACACGGACCTTCGGCGTCCCCGGGCTCTCCTCGCCCAGGGAGGATCCGCTCGTGCAGCGCGTCGTCGGGAAGGTGTCGAGTCTGCGGTTCGCGGTCGATGCCACGGTCCTCGCCGCCGTGCGCGGCCTTGAGCGCACGGACACGCACCGCCGCAGGGACGAGACGGACGAGGCCGCGTACCAGGCGTCCCTCATCGGCGTCTACGAAGCGCAGCAGGTCGTCATCGACCTCGTGCTCTCCGCGACGAGCGACCTGTTCGAGGTCGGCGGGGCGTCCGCCGTGACGACGGGACGACAGCTCGATCGGCTCTGGCGGAACGCGCGCACGATCTCGTCGCACAATCCGGCCATCCTGCGCGAGCGCGCCATCGGCGACTACCACCTGAACGGGACGCCGCCGATCACCCGGCTGCACGCGCCCGCACAGGCGCAGTCCGTCGAGGAGACGGCGCAGCCCACCGAGGAGACGGCGCGGCCCACCGACGAGTCGGCGCAGCCCGCCGACTAACCGAACCGCAGGGGCTCCACGGGAACGTCGAGGTTCCGGCCGCCGCGGTACCGTGCGGCCGTGTGCGTCTCCGGCAGCCTGCTGCGACCGGCGCCGAAGAGCCGTTCGCGCAGCGTCTCGCCGGGGACGTACCCGTCACGGATGCGACCACGACGGCGCAGCTCCGGAACCACGAGCTCGACGAAGTCGCGCACGGTGTCGTACGAGTGGTACTGGCGCAGGTTGATGCCGTCGATGCCGTCCTCGTCGAGCCAGCGTTCGATCTCGTCGGCGACGACCTTCGGCGTGCCGGCGACGAAGAATCGCTCCGAACGTCCGTCGCGGATCTTCACGAGCGCCTCACCGACCGTGGTGCCCTCCGCGAAGCCGCGGAAGAACGGGTGCCCGACGGCCCCCTCGGCCTCGGCGACCTGCGACATGAGCGTGTCCTTCGGGTAGGACGGGATGTCCCACGGGACGCCGGCGTGGGCGAGCATCCCCTCGACACTCGTGCGTTCCCGGTAGAGGCGCAGCTTGTCGGCCGCCTCCTCCTCGGTTCGCCCGACGACGACTCCGGCCTGGATGACGAACCGCACGTCGTCCCGCCCACGTCCGTGACGCTCCGCGGCATCGCGCATCCCCTCGGCGTTCGCCCGGAAATCGGCGGCCGTCTTGCCGCCCGTGAACACGATCTCCGCGTGGCGGCCGGCGAACTCGATGCCTTCAGGCGACCCCGTGGCCTGGTAGATGACGGGGGTCCGCTGCGGCGACGGCTCGCTCAGGTGCGGACCGGCGACGCGGAAGTGCTCACCGATGTGGTCGATAGCGCGCACCTTCGCAGGGTCCGTGTACACGCCGTTCACGGCATCGCGGATCACCGCGTCGTCGTCCCACGAGCCCTCCCACAGCTTGTACACCACGTCGAGGAACTCGTCGGCCAGCTCGTAGCGTCGTTCCTTCGGCATCTCGCCCTCGAGCCCGAAGTTGCGGGCGGCGTTGGGCAGATAGGACGTGACGACGTTCCAGCCGACGCGCCCCTTCGTGAGGTGGTCGAGCGTGCTCATGCGGCGCGCGAACGCGAACGGCGGTTCGTACGTCGTCGAGAAGGTGACGCCGAAGCCGAGGCCCTTCGTGACGGCCGCCATCGCTGGGATGACGAGGAGCGGATCGTTGCTCGGGATCTGCAGGCCCTCACGGATGGCCGTGTCGGCGTTGCCCCGGAAGGTGTCGTAGGCACCGACGACGTCGGCGAGGAAGATGCCGTCGACGCCGCCGTCTTCGAGGATCTGGGCGAGCTGGGTCCAGTACTCGATGTCGTTGAACCGTTGCCGGTTGTTCTCCGGCAGCGTCCACAGCCCGTGGGTGATGTGGCTCACCGTGTTCATCTCGAATAGATTCACGATGAGCTGCTTCGGTTCGCTGTGTGTTGGCTTCGTCACCGTGCGCTGTCCTCCAGGGTTCGTCGACGCGGACCCTCCGATTCTAGGTGCGACGGCAGCCCCGGAATCGTCACGAGCGACTGCACGGGCACCCGCTGTGACAGCATGGGGGCGTGAAGATCATCGTGGGAGTCACCGGTGGCATCGCCGCCTACAAGTCCGTCACCATCGTCCGCCAACTGGTCACGGCGGGCCACGACGTCACGGTCATCCCGACCGAGTCCGCCCTGCGCTTCGTCGGGACGCCCACGTGGGAGGCCGCGAGCCGAAACGCCGTGACGACCTCGGTGCACGATGACGTCGCCCGCGTCAGGCACGTGGCACTCGGTCAGGAGGCGGAGCTGATCATCATCGCCCCGACGACCGCGAACTTCATCGCGAAGTTCGCCGCGGGACTCGCCGATGACCTCCTCGGTACAACGCTCCTCGCCACGAAGGCGCCCGTGGTCCTCGCCCCCGCGATGCACACGGAGATGTGGCTGCATCCCTCCACCGTCGACAATGTCGCGACCCTGCGTCGCCGCGGCGTGCACGTCGTCGGACCGGAGAGCGGTGCGCTGACGGGCGGCGACGAAGGGCCCGGCCGGATGACGGAGCCCGCCGACATCGTCGCGTTCGGGCTGGGGCTCCTCGACACCGGTACCTCCCCTCAGGACGGCACAGCACCGCAGGACCTCGCGGGCCTCCGCGTCGTCGTGAGCGCCGGAGGCACACGCGAACCGATCGACCCCGTCCGCTTCCTCGGCAACCGTTCGAGCGGTCGGCAGGGTGTCGCCGTCGCCGCCGCGGCCGCCGCCCGCGGTGCACACGTCACCCTCGTCGCCGCGAACGTGTCCGCCGACGTCCTCGCTGCGCTCCCCTCGTCGACGCCCGTGCACGTCCGGTCGGTCGGCACGGCTGCAGAACTCGCTGCGGAGGTGAACACGCTCGAGGACGAGGCCGATGTCATCGTGATGGCCGCCGCCGTCGCCGATTACCGTCCGGTCACCGTCTCGGACGGCAAGCTGACGAAGGACGTCGTTGGCGATCGGCTGACGATCGAGCTCGTGGCGAACCCGGACATCCTCGCGGGGCTCGTCGCCGCGCGGCGCGTCGGCCAAACGATCGTCGGGTTCGCGGCGGAGACGAGTTCGAGCCACGAGGAACTCCTCGAACGGGGCCGACGGAAGCGGGCACGCAAAGGCGTGGACCTCCTCGCCCTCAACGCGGTCGGCTGGGACGCGGGCTTCGAGACGCTCGACAACACGCTCGTCATCATCGGCTCGGACGACGCCGTCATCGCCGAATCGTCCGGCAGCAAACGCGTCGTCGCAGACGCCCTGTGGGACGCGGTCCTGACGACTCGTCTCTGACGGCTTCGCGAGCTGGGCGCAGCGCAGCTCAGCGCAGCTCAGCTCAGCTCAGCTCACGCGTACAGGTCCCGGTAGGCGGGCACGCTGCCTGCCGGGGTCTCGACCGACTCGGCCGCGAGGACGGCGTGCACGATCGCGCGTGCGACGACGTCGGCTCCCGCGGTCAGGATGCGGTTCACCTGATCGTTCCTCCGATGCGACTCGAGGAGCGCCGGGTCGGACTCCGGCCAGCCGCCGCGCGCCGTCGACAGCGCGAAGACGAGGTCGCCGTCGCCGAGCGTGTGGACCGGCCGGACCGCGCGGGCGATGCCGTCGTGGCTCGTCCCCGCGAGCTTCCAGAGCTGTGCGCGATCGAGCGGTGCGTCCGTCGCGACGATCGCGAGCGTCGTGTTGAGCGGACGCAGCGCCGGCCGCGCACGGGCCGCGGCCTCGAGGCGATCTCGCGCCCGGCGGACCGCGGACGGATCGGGGGCCGTGAAGCCGAACTCGCCGCTGCCGTCGGGGAGGAGGAGCTCTCGGCCGATGGCGAGGGGCACGCCCGTCCGCGGATCGAGCGTCGAGCCGTCGGCGTTGACCGCGACGAGCGCCGCGACGGTGACTCCGCCCGGCAGGACGACGCTCGCGGAGCCGATGCCGCCCCGCATCTCCCCGGTGATCGCACCCGTTCCGGCGCCGACGGAGCCTTGGCGCACCCGATCGCCCGACGACGCGGCGAGGGCCGCCCGAGCCGCTTCGGCTCCGAGCGCCGCGTCGGGTCTCGCCGTGAAGTCGCCGCCGCGTCCGAGGTCGAACAGGGTCGCCGCAGGCACGATCGGCACGACCCGTCCCGGGCCGGCGCCGACGCGGAATCCCCGGTCGTGCGATTCGAGCTCACGCATCACTCCGCCCGCTGCATCGAGCCCGTAGGCGGATCCACCGCCGAGGTACACGGCCTGGATGGCGTCGACGACGCCCGTCACGTGCAGCGCATCGGTCTCGCGGGTCGCCGCGCCTCCGCCGCGCACGTCGACGGCCGCTCGCAGGTCGACGTCGGCGAGCACGACCGTGGATCCGCTCAGCCAGCCGTCCCCGACCCGTGATGCGTGCCCGACGCGCAGCCCTGCAACGTCCGACAGGTCGTTATTCGGGCCTGGGCGTCCGCCGCCCTCTCCGCCGAGACGCCAATCGAACGCGGTCCCCGTGTGATGCGCGGTGCTTCGATCGGTGCGATCGGTACTTCGATCGGTGCCTCCATCGCTCGAGCGGTCAGCCTGCTGTGCCTCGGACGTCATGCTGCAACGCTACGGGCATCGTCCTGCCCGTGTCGTCCCGGCCGTCGTATTTCGACCCGCGGGGTCCACGGACGCGCACCGGCGCCACGCGGCACACGAGCCACGCGCTCAGGACGACCGAGGCGATGGCCGCGAGCTGCGTCGCGAGGAGCAGGAGGGCGGGCTCCGCATCTCCGCGCACGACCGCGGCCACGACGAGCAGCCCGGCAGCGACGACGGCGAGCACGATGACGAGTCCGATCGCGAGCACGGTGAACGCGGACGGCGGGCGCCATCGCACGTCTGTCCGGCGCGGCGGCACGACGAGGTGCACGAATCCGACGGCCGCGAGCACGATCATGACCCCGCCGATGACGTCGCTCAGCCGGTGCCAGCCGAAGCCGAGCAGTTGGAAGGCGACCACGCTCACGATGATCGACGCGATGACCGCCGTCGCCGTCCGCACGCGCGGCGGCACGACGATCACGAGGACGAAGAGCACCGAGGCGAACGCGACGGCGTGCCCGGACGGGAAGGTGTTCCGCGCGTCCAAGGCGGCCAGGTCCGGCCGGACGAGGAGCTCGTGCTTGAGCGCCTGGGCGGCGACGTTGGCGATGCCGATCGCGAGGAACGCTCTGAGGACATTACGGAGATCCCGCTGCACGAGCGCGATGAGGAGCACCCCGACGAGGGCGATCGCGAGGTCCGGCACCGTGACGAGGTCGAGGAGCCCGCGCCACTGCGACGCATAGGTCGACGACTCGAGCGCACGGTTCTCGACACGCTGGCCGCGGCCGGTGAGGACGCCCATCCAGTAGACGCCGGCGAAGACCGCCGCCGCGAGCAGGGTGGTGAAGCCCGCGGAGACGAGCAGTCTCGAACGCATCCGTGTCACCATCATCCCGACGATAGTAGCGGCCGCTCAGGAACACCTGTGCGCGGCCTGAACGGAACGGTCCCGGAGCGGGTCGCCGTCCAGACCGCGCACGGGCGGACCGGATGATCGGTTACCCGAGCGCCTTCTCGATGAGCGGGACGACGTGCTCGATCGCGTAGCTCGCGGCCAGTGTGGTGCCGAGCGAGTACGCCGATGAGACGTCTCCGTCGATGACGACCGAGCGGCCGTCCGCGACCGCCGGGATCGCCTTCCAGAGGGCGTCGTCGGTGATCTCCTTCGTGTCGATGAAGATCGGGAACGCGACGATGAGGTCGGCGTCGAGCTGGTCGAGCTGCTCCGCGGAGATGTCGACGGAGAAGCCGGACGCGTTGGGCTTGAGCGCCGCGACCTTCGGGCTCTGGACGAAGCCGAGGCGCTCGAGGAACGTCACGCGTTCGCTGCCCTCGATGTACGCGCCCCACCCTTCACTCGTCCGGGTCGCCGCTGCGACGGTCTTGCCCTTCCAATCCGGGTGGGCGGCGGCCGCCGCCTCGTACTGCTTGTCGACGGCGGCGAGGAGTTCCTTGCCCTTGTCCGCCTGACCGAGCGCGGTCGAGATCATCGTCATCTGCTCGTCCATGCTCGTGAGGTAGCTGTCGCCGTCCTTCGGTACGCCGATGGTGGGAGCGATGGAGGAGAGGCGCTCGTACCGCGCTTCGTCGCCCGAACTCTTGACGTCGAGGATCAGGTCGGGCTTGAGCGCAGCGATGGCCTCGTAGGAGGGCTTCAAGGTGTCGATGAGCTTGGGCGATTCCGTGTACAGGCCCTTCGCCCACGGTCCGACGCCGTCGCCGCCGAACGCGAGCCAGTCCGATGCGCCGACGGGCTGGCCGCCGAGGGCGAGCACGGTCTCCGCGTCGCCCCAGCCGAGGGCGACGATCCGCTTGGGCGCCGACTTCACGGTCACCTCGCCGAACTTCGTGTCGACCGTTGCCGGGAACGAACCGCTCACGGAGGCGCCTGAGCTGCTGGCGGGATCCGAGGTCTGGCCGCCGGAGCAGGCGGTGAGGGCGAGCATGGCGACGGCCGCTGCGGCCAATCCGATGCGGGAGAATTTCATGGACGTCCTTCGGTTGGGGTGAGGATAGCCTAACCTGATATCCGACTGTGCGGGCTGGTGGGCACGGCTCGATCGCCCCCTACTGATCGGAGCGGTGTGGACCACCGACGAACGAAACCAGCCACGAGATCCGCCGACGGAGGGCTCGGCGCTCAGCATCGGGGCCGTGTCCTCGATGGCGTCCCTCTCCCCCACCATCGCCGCCCGCGAGGCGTCGTAGATGACTCATCCGACCCGGGTTCCAGGCGCCATACGTCACACCTCGCGAGCTGGAAATGGTCAGGTCAGGCCCGAGCGGCAGCAGCGAGCGCACGGAGCGCAGCGAGGGCCCGCGCACGCCAAGGCTCGTCCGTGATGAGGCCCGCTGCATCGATCACGGATCGGTCGACGGGCGCGGCGACGCACGCCTCCGGGACCAGGCGCACGCCGGTGTACTCGAGGACGATCCGCATTCCGTCGTAGGTGGCGATCGCCCCGGCCGGATTGGTCGACGGGTTGATCCAGCCGGTCGGCTTGTCCGTGGTCTCCACGCCGCCGATCGTCCATTCGAGGAGGTTCTTGAGCGCTCCTGGCATCATGCCGCCGTATTCCGGGGTGCTGAACGGCATCGCGTCGCTCGCTGCGATCGCAGCGCGCAGCGCCACGACGGACGCCGGCAGCGGGTCGCGGTCGAGGTCCGGGTTGAAATGCGGCAGCTCGCCGATTCCTTCGAACACGACCGCCGTCACTCCCGGAGGAGCGATGCGTTCCACGGTCTCGAGGACCGCCTGATTCACCGACCCCTGTCGAACACTCCCGCTGACGAGCAGCACTCGAATCTCGCGCTGCTCGTCTCCTGCGTCTCCTGCGTCTCCTGCGTCTCCCATCCTCCGACCCTAGCCCCGCTTCACGGAAGCTCCGAGGAGCGGGACGGCGGGCGGGCCGGGCCTAGTGAGTCACGGGGGCGGGAGCGCCGGGCTGCTGGGCGGGTGCCTTGATAAAGAAGGCGGCGACGATCGCGAGCATCGAGATGGCGGCGCCCCACGTGAACGCGGAGTGGATGCCACCCGCGACGGCAGCCGTCTGGGTCGCCCCGGTCGCCACGAGCGTCGCCGTCTGTGAGGTCATGATCGTGATGAACAGCGCCGTGCCGGCCGCACCGGCCAACTGCTGGATCGTGCCGACGATCGCGCTGCCGTGCGAGTAGAGATCCGAACGGACCGAACCGAGGCCGGCAGTGAACAGCGGCGTGAACGTCAGTCCGAGACCGATGCTCAGGAAGATGTGGACCCCGAGGACGGCGATGAACGGCGTCGTCTCGGTGAGCGTCGTCATCGTCCAGAACGCGGCACTGATGATCACCGCACCCGGAACGAGGAGGACCCGAGGACCACGACGGTCGTAGATCCGACCCACGAACGGAGCGAGCAGCCCCATGAGCAGACCGCCGGGGAGCAGCATGAGGCCGGTGGCGAGGGGGTCGAAGCCGAGGACGGTCTGCACGTAGATCGGCAGCAGAATGAGCGTTCCGAAGAGCGTCATCATACTGAGCGCGAGCATCGCGACGGAGATGCTGAACGTCCGCGAGAGGAAGGTGCGGAGGTCGAGCAGCGCACGGTCGAACTTCTGCAGTCCGAGCTGTCGGAGGATGAAGACGACGAGAGCGACGGCACCGACGGACAGCGCGACGATCGGCGCCGCGAGGCCGGTGTGGGCCGACTCGCCGAGGCTGCTGAGGCCGTAGACGAGGCCGCCGAACGCGAACGCAGACAGGACGACCGAGAGGACGTCGATCGGGATCTTCCGCGGAGTCGTCACGTTCTGGATGCGGAACGCGCCGAGCACGAGCGCGCCGATCGCGATGGGCAGCACGAGCCAGAACATCCAGCGCCATTCGAGGACGCTCAGGATGAGACCGGAGATCGTCGGGCCGATGGCGGGCGCCACGGACATGACGATCGACACGTTCCCCATGACCTTGCCGCGCGAGGCGATCGGCACGAGGGTGAGGATCGTGGTCATGAGCAACGGCATCATGATCGCCGTTCCGCCGGCCTGCACGACGCGACCGACCAGGAGCACGCCGAACCCGGGAGCCGCGGCGGAGATGAGCGTCCCGGCACTGAAGAGACCCATGGCGGTCAGGAAGACGGGCCGCGTGTTGAAGCGCTGCAGGAGGAAGCCGGAGATCGGGATGACGACGGCCATCGTCAGGAGGAACGCCGTCGTCAGCCATTGCGCGGCACTCGCCGTGATCGACAGGTCGTGCATGAGACGGGGCAGCGCGACACCCATGATCGTCTCGTTGAGGATGACGACGAAGGTCGAGGTCAGCAGCAGAGCGATGACGAGATTGTTGCGTGACGAGTGATCGGGCGTTGCGCCCGCTCCGCCCGCCGCAGCCGCACCGCCACCGTCGTCAGTCCGGGTGGTGGGTGCGGCGGTGCGTTCTGCCATGCGTGTTCCTGTCGTTCGGGGGAACTCAACCCTACTACAACGGAACGACAACGTTCCATTACCGACAGATGAACGTCCAAAGAAGGTCAATCCCCTCCTTTTCTGGTGCGGTGGTTATGCTTGCCGCATGAGCAACGACATCGCGGATCACCCGGTCGGGACCAGGTCCCGCACCCGGAGCGCCATCCTCGAGGCCGCCGCGCGCTCGCTCGCCCACGACTGGGCCGCCACGATGCCGGAGATCGCCGAGGCGGCTGGCGTCGGCCGGACGACGCTCCACCGTTACTTCCCCGACCGCGAAACCCTCATCCACGCGACCACGTCCGACTCCCTCGAGATCGTCCAGGCATCGATCGATGACGCAGGCCTCGAGGACGGACCACCGATCGATGCCATGCGACGAGCCGTCGCCGCGATGGTCGCCGTCGGCGATCGCCTCCTCTACCTCTTCGGCGACCCGCGCGTCCTCGCGAGCTACAGCGAGACCGGCGTGTGGATGCCGACCGAGGAGGACCCCCTGCTCCGCCTCATCGAGCGCGGTCAGGCCGATGGCGCCTTCGACACCGAAGTGAGCGCCTGCTGGATCCAGCACTCGCTCTGGGCGCTCGTCGGGCGCGGCTGCGCCGACGCGGCCGAGGGGCTCGTCCCACGGCACGGCGTGGCAGCGCTCGTGATCCGCACCTTCGAGAACGGCATCCGCTGCCGGTAGTGCACCGACTCAGAAGTCGAAGTCGAACCCGGAGACGTCCCCACTGAAGTCGAGGGTGTCGTCGCCATGGTCCGCACTGCCGCGATCCGCGCCGCCGTCGTCCGTCCCGCCGTCGTCCGTCCCGCCGTCGCCGGCATCGCTCTGACCCGTGACATCGCTCGCGGGCAACGACACGATGACGTAGCCGGCGAGGATCACGAAGATCGAGGTGCCGACGATCGCCGCGGCGGGCACGCCGAACCCGTCGCCGAAGAGCCGCTTCAGCACCCCCGGCTCCGTGACTTCCGCCTCGGTCGCGGCTTTCGCGAGTGTCGCGGGCCTCGCATCGACCGGTCGTTCCGCGGGCGTTTCGGCGTGAGCGCTGAACCGATCGAAGAGGATTGCGAGCTGATCAGGCGTCAGTTGCTCGAACGCTTCCACGTGGGCACGCTCGATCGTCCCGGAGGGCGCGGTTCGCAGGAAGCGTTCGTACCGCTCAACAGCGATCTCGTCGGCGGATCGGGCGGGCTCTGGGGCCGGCGTCAGGTCGCGGCCGAGCAGGCGATCGAGGAATCCCATGGGTTGCTCCAGTCCGAATGATGGTCGAGAAGGGTCGAGTGGCGAGACAGTCCACAGCATTCGTCACCAGTCCGACTGGTGACGATCATGACATGCGACTCGTCACCCGTCAAGCCGGTTACGCTCCTTGTCTACCGCATCATAACCACTTAGACTGGTGACATGGAACACGCCTTCCCCTGCGGCAACCTCTCCCTCGACTTCGTCGGCACCCTGCGCGCGCGGCGCAATCCCGAGCCGACCGAGATGCTCGGCTCCCCCGCGAGCCTCGACGCATGGTTCCGTGAATCCGGCATCGCCGACGCCGGCGCACCGAGCGGTGCGGCGGACCTCGATGCGGCGCTCGCCCTCAGAGAGGCGATCTACACCCTCGTCCGAGCGAGCCTCACCGGCGAGGCGCTCGACACCGAATCGCTCGACATCGTGAACGACTCGGCCGCCGAGCCGTCGGCGATCCCCCGGCTCGCACCGGACGGGCCCCGAACCACGCCGGACGGGCTCCGGTCCACCGCAACGGCCACTCCGACGCAGGCGCTGTCCTCGGTCGCCCGCGATGCGATCGAGGTGCTCATCCACCCGACCGCGGACCTCCTCAAGGAGTGCGGGCGCCCGGAGTGCACGCAGGTCTACCTGGACCACTCGCGAGGAGGCCGCCGCGAGTGGTGCGCGATGGAGACCTGCGGCAACAAGATGAAGGCCGCCGCCTACCGCGCTCGCAAACGGACCGCCGGCGCGCCGACGGCCGCGACCGGACCCAGCTAGTCCCGCTCCCCGACGGTCGACGCGCGCTTCACCAGCCGCGCTTCGAGCACGGCAGGAGCACCCACATCGCGCCCTTCGATCTCGGCGATGAGCGTCCGGGCCCCGGCACGACCGAGCGCTTCGCCCGAGAGGTCGACGCTCGTGAGCGGCGGGTCGCTGATCGTCGAGTACGGCAGGTTGTCGAAGCCGGTCACGGCGATGTCGTCAGGCACGCGCAACCCGAGTTCGGCGGCGGCGCGCAGCACACCGTAGGCGTGGGTGTCGGTCGCGCAGACGATCGCCGTCACCCCGGCCGCACGCCAGGACGGCCAGGCACGCCGGAATGCGGCGGCGGCAGCATCGAGGTCGATGAGGCTCGCTGCAGCATCGTCCTCGTGCACGGTCATGCCGAGGCGGCCGGCTTCACGGGTGACCCACTGGTCACGGAGGATGAACGTCTCCGTCTCCGTCCGGCCGGCGAGGTACCCGAGGTGGCGATGGCCGCGTTCGTGCAGGTGTTCGACGAGTTCTCTGACGCCGGCCTCGAGATCGAAGTTGACCGCGGGCGTCGGCCCTTCGCGTCCCGGAGCATCGAGCAGGACGAGTGCAGAGCGCAGCTGCATCTCGCGGAGGAACGCCTCACTCGGAGCATCGACGAGGAGGCCGGCCGGCCGGAGAGCCGCGAGCTGACTGAGGCCGGCGGCCGTCGGCACGTTCCCCTCACCCGTCACGGAGACGAGCAGCTGGTACGCGGTGCCGAGCTCGGCGCGGATCCCGGAGATCACACTGCCGAAGAAGGGGTTCGACGCATCGGGGGTCACGAGGAGGACGATGTTGCTCGTCCCGGTCGCGAGCGCCTGCGCGGCGTGATCGGCGACGTAGTTGAGCTCGGCGATCGCCTCCCGCACACGTTCGACGTTCGGCTGGGACACGCGCCCCTCGTGCTTGCCATTGGCGACGAGCGACACGGTCGCGACCGACGTCCCCGCTCGCTCGGCGACCATCGCGGCGGTGACACGTTTGCCGGCCGGTGGTCGTGTCGCGTTCTCAGGCATCTCACGATCGTATCGAGCACTCGTGGTCTCCCTTCGCAGCCACGCGTGCGCACCGGGTTTGCGAGGCCGACGAACGAAGGTGCTCGGATGAGCATCGGAGAATCCGCACGGATGGTCACCGAACGTCAAACGCTTGACGTATAGTTTTCCGAGTGCGCGTAAAGCGCTTGACGTAGGCGGATCAGATCCCTGCTGATGCTCGGTTCGACCACCCCAACGATGTGGAGATGCATGACCAAGAAGATCATTCTCGACTGCGACCCAGGACACGACGACGCCATCGCCATCCTGCTCGCCCACGGGAATCCCGAGATCGAACTGCTCGCCGTGACCACGGTCGTCGGCAACCAGACCCTCCCGAAGGTGACGCGGAACGCGCTCGCCGTCG
The DNA here is from genome assembly GCF_050587525.1 of Plantibacter lichenum. Lineage (NCBI taxonomy): Bacteria > Bacillati > Actinomycetota > Actinomycetes > Micrococcales > Microbacteriaceae > Plantibacter > Plantibacter lichenum. The sequence goes on from NZ_JBOBFT010000013.1 coordinate 126,501, forward strand.
CACGGATCGCCGGCATCACCGGAGTCCCGTTCGCAGCCGGCGCGACCCGCCCGCTCGTACGCGACCTCGAGAACGCCCCCGACATCCACGGCGACTCCGGTATGGACGGCCCCGTCCTCCCCGAGCCGACGCTCGAGCTCGACCCGCGCCACGCGGTCGACCTCATCATCGACCTCGTCATGTCCCACGAGCCGGGGACGATCACGCTCGTCCCGACCGGCGGACTGACGAACATCGCACTCGCCGCCCGCAAGGAGCCGCGCATCGTCGAACGGGTCAAGGAAGTCGTCCTCATGGGCGGCGGCTACCACGTCGGCAACTGGTCCGCCGTGGCCGAGTTCAACATCAAGATCGACCCGGAAGCCGCGCACATCGTGTTCAACGAGTCGTGGCCCGTCGTGATGGTCGGCCTCGACCTCACGCACCAGGCGCTCGCGACCCCCGATGTCGTCGAGCAGGTCGCCGCCGTCGGCACCGCCCCCGCACAGTTCGTCGTCGAGCTCCTCGAGTTCTTCGGAACGACGTACAAGGAGGCCCAGGGCTTCGATTCGCCGCCCGTGCACGACCCGTGCGCCGTCGCGTACGTCATCGACCCGACGATCGTGGAGACCGTCAAGGTCCCGATCGACATCGAACTCACCGGCACCCTCACGCTCGGCATGACGGTCGCGGACTTCCGAGCTCCGGCCCCCGCCGACTGCACCACCTCCGCCGCGGTCAAGCTCGACCGTGAGCGGTTCTGGGGCCTCGTCGTCGACGCGCTCCGCAACATCGGGGAGGTCGCACTGTGAGCGAGCTCGCGAACAAGCCGGCCGTGCGCATCGGCGCCCTCATGACCGCGCTGCTCGCAGCGTGCGTCGCCTTCCAGCTGAACGCGAGCATGCTGAGCCCCGCGCTCGTGAGCATGGCCCGCGAACTCGGCACGGACGATGCGACGATCGGTCTCTCGCAGACCATGTTCTTCACCACCGCGGCACTCTTCTCGGTCTTCCTGCCGCGCCTCAGCGACATCGCGGGCCGCAAGAAGATCCTCACGTGGATGCTCGTCGTGATGCTCGTCGGCACCGTCGTCGCGGCTCTCGCCGTGAACGTCGAGATGCTCTTCGTCGGCCGCATCATCCAGGGCGTGTCCGGCCCGGTCGTCCCGATCGCGCTGCTCATGCTGCGTGCCGAGATCACCGACCCGAAGCGCTACGGCGCGATGATGGGCCTCATCACCGCGGTCAACGGCGGCATCGCCGGCATCGACGCCCTCGCGGGCGGCTGGCTCGTCACGAACCACGGCTTCCGTTCCGTGTTCTGGACGATGGCCGTCGTCGCAGCGATCGCGATCGTCTTCGTGATCCTGTGGGCCGCCGACTCGCGTCCGTCGAAGGGCACGAAGATGGACTGGTGGGGCGTCCTCCCCCTCGTCGTCTCGATCGCGGCACTGCTCACGGCCTTCAACGAGGCCGGCAAGCTCGCCGCGGCGAACTGGCTCCTCGTCGGTGGCGGCGTCGTCCTCGCGCTCGTCGCGTTCGGCATCTTCTGGACCGTCGAGAACCGGGTCGCCGAACCGCTCGTCGCCACGAAGTACCTGCGTCAGCGCAGCACCTGGGCGCTCCTCCTCACGACGCTCCTGACGATGACGGGCATCTTCGCCGTCGTCAACGGCCTCGTGACGTCGATCGCCCAGAACGCCGATGCCGGATTCGGTATGGAGGCCGACCTCGCGTCGCTCGCCTTCCTGACGCCGTACGCCCTCGTCGGCTGGCTCGTCGGACCGTTCGCGGGTCGCCTCGCACCGACGTTCGGCTACCTCAACGTGCTCCGCGTCGGCCTCATCGGCAGCATCGTCTCGACCGTCATCATGGCGTTCGTCGGCGTGCACTCGCTTCCGACGCTCATCGCCGCGACCGTCCTCATCGGCATCACGTACGCCGGCATCGGCAACATCATGCTGAACGGCCTGGGCATCGTGCTGTCGCCGAAGGACAACCCCGGCTTCCTGCCCGGCCTCAACGCCGGCGCGTTCAACCTGGGCGCCGGCCTCAGCTTCGTGGTCCTCCCCGCGCTGCAGGTCCTCGGTTCGCCGGCGGGCAGCAGTTCGACGTCCGGCTACACCAATGCCATGCTCTTGGGTGCGGGGATCACCGTGGTCGCTCTCGCGATCTCGTTCCTCATCCCGAAGCCGGTGAACGCCGAGGTCGGTTCCGCGCCGTCCGTCGACGCGGTCGCGAGCAAGTAACAGCAGCAGCACAGCACCACAGCACCACAGCACCACCAGCACCAGTTCGAACGCCGAGCCGGCATCGTGTCCGCACGATGTCGGCTCGGCCACAGGAGAGGCCCGTCATGCAGAGTTCCCGGATCGTCGTCGTCGGATCGTTGAACGCCGACCTCGTCGTGCACACCGCCCGCTTCCCGCAGCCGGGCGAGACCCTGCAGGGCTCGGAACTGACGATCGTCCCCGGCGGCAAGGGTGCGAACCAGGCCGTCGCGGCAGGTCGCCTCGGCGGCTCGGTCACGATGGTCGGCGCAGTCGGAGACGACCCGCACGGCCGACTGCTCCTCGACTCGCTGAGCGACGCAGGAGTGGACACCGGCAACATCGATCGCCTGGACGGCGTCGCCACCGGCACCGCCGTCATCACGGTCGACGACGCTGGCGAGAACACGATCATCGTCTCCCCCGGCGCGAACGGCACACTCGACGTGAACGGCGAGGGTTCCACCGTCCTCGAGCGCGTCACCGCGGTCCTCGACGGCGCGGGCGTCCTCTGCCTGTGCCTCGAGATCCCGATGGACACGGTGCTCGCTTCGGCCAGACACGGCCGCGATGCGGGCGCGCTCGTCCTCTTCAACCTCTCGCCGTACGGCGAGGTCCCGGACGAACTCCTCGAACTCGCCGACGTACTCCTCGTCAACGAGCATGAAGCGCGCGATCTCGCAGGCACCGAGTCCGGCGAGGGCGATGGCGACCGTGACGGACAGGGCGATGGCGCAGCCGCATCCGCGTCCGCGTGGGAGGCGACCGCAGCGTCCCTCCGCAGCCGCGGCATCGACCGTGCCGTCATCACGACGGGCGCGGAGGGCAGCGTCATCATCGATGGCGACGCACCGATCGCGACCGTGCCCTCCCCCAGGATCACCGCGGTCGACACGACGGGATGCGGCGACGCCTTCATGGGCTCGCTCGCCGTCCGACTCGCGGCCGGCGATTCGCTCGTCGAAGCCGCCCGCTACGCGTCGACCGTCGGCAGTTACGCCGCGACCGGTGCCGGCGCCCAGGCCTCGTACCCGACTCCAGAGCAGCTCGAAGCCTTCCTCGCGCAGTACTAGCACCGCTACCCCGCAGGACCGCCCTTCAGCTCGATGCTGATCTGATCCGCATCGAGGTTGGCGAGCGCCGTCGTGAGCGCGGGAGCACTGAAGGCGCCGTCGTCGCGGGCGTCGAGGAGAGCGTTCCGTTTCGCGTTGATCTTCGCGAGCGCGAGCCGTTTCGCCTCTGAGCTGAACGGATCCCAGACGACGGGTTCGTCAGACGCCGCGTCGAGCGGCTCAGCGTCGTCGAACGGCCGGTCCACGGGGATCGCCCGCTCGGCGTCCGAACCCGCTTCCGGTGCGACGACGACCGTCGCCGCAGCGTCATCGAGCATCTGCATCATGCGCGTCCGCTCCTCGACGTCGAGCGGGTCGGCCGTCGCGGGCTTCACCCAGCGGACGACGCGCGCGAGCGTTCCGCCCTGGATGAGGAGCGACGATCCTGCGACGAGGAACGCGATGAGGATGAGCAGCGAGCGATGCGGCGCATCGTGCGGAATCGTCTGCGCGGCGGCCAACGTCACCGCTCCCCGCATCCCGGCCCACACGACGACCGTCCCCTCGCGCCAGCCGAGCGGCGCCGCGAGGAAGTAGTCGATGTCCGCGAGCGCGCGACGCATCCGTGTCAGTCCCCGCTCGATGCGGCGGGGTGACGGCGGGGTGCGGCGACCCTGGAACCGCTCGTCGTAGCGCTCGGGGTCGCCGATCGTCTCCTGGAACGTCTCGAGGCGCGGTTTCATCAGCTCGCCGCGTCGTGCACGGCGACGGAGCCCCGCGATGAGCGGTGTCACGTAGGCGGCGCGCACGAGGATCGTGATGACGAGCGCTGCGAGCGCGATCCCCGCAGCGACGAGGAGCCCGTTCGCTTCATCGTTCTGGACCTCGGCCACGATCCCCGCGAGCTCGAGTCCCATGATGAGGAAGATCGCGCCCTCGAGGACCATCTCGGCGGCACGCCAGTTCTGCGCCTCCGCCACCCGATGCTGCGGCGGGAGCAATCGCGGTGCTCGGCGCCCGGTCACGAGTCCGGCGACGACCGCCGCGACGAGACCGGAGGCCCCGAGGAGTTCGGCGGGGATCGATGCGAGGAACGGCACGGTGAAGGAGATGACGGTGTTGACGGTCGAGTCGGAGATCTTCGACCGCACCCACAGGTTGAGGTACCCGATGGCGATGCCGATGGCGGTCGCCACGACGACCGCGAACACGAAGTTGCCGAGGACGCCCCACACCGAGATCGATGCGGCGGTGCCGGCGATGGCCGCCCGGAGCAGCACGAGAGCTGTCGCGTCGTTCAGGAGGCTCTCGCCTTCGAGGACCGCGACGATTCGGCCGGACACCCCCGACCGTTTGACGATCGACGTCGCCACGGCATCGGTCGGGCTGACGACGGCGCCGAGGGCGATGCCCCACCAGATGCCGAGATCGGGGATCACGAGCGAGAAGAAGAAGCCGAGGACGATGGACGACAGCACGACGAGGACGACCGACAGACCGCCGATGGCCGTGAATTCCCGCCGGAAGTCCATCGCCGGCATCGACACGGACGCCGAGTAGAGCAGCGGTGGCAGGATCCCCGCGAGGATCCACTCCGGCTCGATGTCGACCACGGGGATGAACGGGAGGAAGCTCACGATGATGCCGACGATGACGAGCAGCAGCGGTGTCGCGACGCCCACGCGCGGACCGATGACGGCGGCTCCGGCGATCGTGATGAGCCCCAGCACGATGACGAACAGTGGTTCCACGGCCGCCCCCTCTCCCTGTGATGTTCCAGCCTACTGATCGGCTGAGCAGGGAGAGGGCGACCCGTCACTCGTACCGGAGCGACTCCACCGGGTTCTGCCTGGCCGCCCTCGCAGCCGGCAGCGTCCCGGCCGCGAACGCGAGCAGCATCACCACGCCGATGATCGTCAGGATCGAGGCCGGCGTGAACGCGATGAGCTGGAGCCCCGGCAAGTCCGCGAACAGCCGCGTGGACAGGACGTTCCCGACGACCGAGCCGATGAGCATCCCGAGGCCCGTCCCGATCGCACTCCCGAGGAAGCCGATGAAGAGCGCTTCGTAGCTGAAGAGGCCGAAGACCTTTCCGCTCGACATGCCCATGGCCTTCATGAGGCCGATCTCGCGAGTCCGTTCCTGCACCGACATGAAGAGCGTGTTGATGATGCCGAAGCTCGCGGCGAGGAGGGCGATCACGGCGAAGGCGTTGAGGACGGTCACGATGGCGTCGATCACGGTCTTGAAGGTGCCGAGCTGTTGCGCGACGGTCGTCGAGGTGAAGCCTGCATCGGTCAGTCGGTCCTGGAGCGCGGTCACCTGGGAGGCCGACATGGACGGGTCGAAGCGTACAGAGGCCTGCGCGTAGCTCTCGCTCTCCGCTTGCGTCAGACCTGTCGACTGCGCCGCGTAGAGCGCGTCCATGAGTGCGTCGTTGGGAACCGCGTTCGTTCCCGCGGCCCCCACGCCCTGTTCCGCGACGCCGATCACGGTCGCATCGACGAGGTGGGTCGCTTTGCTCGCGTCGGTCACCTGGATCGACACGGTCTGCCCGATGGCTTTCGCATCGCTCCCGAGTCCGAGCGAGGTCACGGCGTTCGCGGGGATCGCCACCTGCAGGTCGCTCGAGGCGTCCGGCTGCGAACCGCTCGCGAGCTGCAGCTTCTGTCCCTGGACGAACGCGCCGATGCCGATGACGTATTTCCCTCCGTCGTCGTGCTGGATGAAGTCGGCCTTCACGGACTTCGTCGGCTGCACGCTGTCGACCCCGGTGACCGCGGCGAGCGCATCGAGATCGGTCGGGGTGATGAGGGCGACCGTCCTCTGGCCGCCGGGTCCGGCGCCTCCGCTCGTGACGGTGTCCGGGTCGTACTCGCGGGGCCCGTCGGTGGTCGTCGTCGTCGTGTCGGCCGTCTTCGTGACGGTGAGGACGTCGGTCGCCCCGATCGCTCCGACGGTCTGGTCGATGTACTGGTTGATGCCGGTGCCGAGGCCCTGGGTGATCGTCAGGGTGAACGCGCCGACGAAGATCGCGAGGATCGTCAGGATCGTTCTGGTTCTGCTCCGGAAGGTGTTCGCCACAGCCCTTCCGAGGACGTCGAGCGTCTTCATGCCGCACGCTCCAGGGTGTCGACGACGAGCCCGTCCCTGACGTACACCCGTCGATCGCATCGCGCGGCGAGGTCTTCGTCGTGCGTGACGATCACGAGGGTGATGCCCTGGTCGCGGTTCAACTCGAAGAGGATGTCCTCGACGACCGCCCCCGTGGCGGTGTCGAGGTTGCCGGTGGGTTCGTCGGCGAAGATGATGCGCGGCTGGTTGACGAGCGCCCGTGCGATGACGGCACGCTGCTTCTGTCCGCCGGAGAGGTCGGTCGCCTTGTTCTTCGCCTTGTCGGCGAGTTCGAGCTGCGCGAGCGCGTCGAGCCCGATGCGGCGTCGCTCCCGTCGACCGACGCCCGCGATCGTGAGTGGCAGGATGACGTTGTCGAGCACGGATGCGTTCGGCGTGAGGAAGAACTGCTGGAAGACGAACCCGAAGGTCTTGTTCCGGAGCCGATTGAGCTCCTGGCCTCGGAGGGTCGCGGTGTCGGACCCGCGCAGGGACACCATCCCTTCGCTCGGGGTGTCGAGGAGCGCGAGCACGTGCATGAGCGTCGACTTCCCGGATCCGCTCTTGCCGACGATCGCGACGCTCTCCCCCTCCTGCACGTCGATCGAGACGCCTTTCAGCGCGTCGAACCGGGTCTGCCCGCGACCGTACGTCTTGTGGACGTTCCGCGCGGAGATGATGGGTGCTGCCATGGGTGGCTCCATTCGTTCCGATTCAGCTCCTTCAGCCTCCTCGGATCGGCTCCGTCCCGCGTCTGCCCGTCGTGGCATCTTCGTCTACTGCGTTCGCAGTACGCGGCCTACTGCACGCAGGGGACGCATCCGCGCGCGATCCGCGCCATGCTGGAGTGTGAGCGCTGGAGTGTGAGGCCCAGCGCACGTCGCACGAGGGAGGCTGAGGCACGGATGAACCCGTTCGGACGCGTTCCCCCCTGGATCACGGACGTGCTCATCGGCGTGGTGGTCATCGCCGGCGCCCTCGCCCCGTTCGGCAACGCCCCGCGCGTCCAGCTGCATCCGGTCGTGCTGTGCGTCATCGTCCTCCCGGCGCTCATCCTCCCGCTCCGTCGACGCTGGCCCATCGCGGTCTACGCCGCGTGCGGGGTGCTCTTCTGCACGGGGTTCTTCGTCGGGCTCACTGGCCCGGGCGCCGTGCTCCCGTTGGCCGTCGCGATGTTCGGGCTCGCGGTGCGACGGGATCGGCTCACCACGATCATCGCCGCGACGAGCGTGATCGTCGTGACCGTCGTCCTGCTGTTCATCGTGGGCGGTCCGTTCCTCGATCTGCACGCGATCCAGGTCGCCGTCACGATCGCGTTCGCTGCCGCGGCGGGCGGAGGCACGAGAGCGCGGCACGCCTACATCGCCGCGATCACCGATCGGGCGATCCGCGCCGAGGAGACGCGCGAGTCCGAGGCGAGGCGACGTGTCGCCGAGGACCGTTTGCGGATCGCGCAGGACCTCCACGACGTCGTGGCGCACGAGATCGCCGTCATCAGCCTCAATGCGGGACTCGCCTCGACGACCATGCAGTCGAAGCCGGAGACGGCGGCGGAAGCGCTCGTCACGATCCGTCGGGCCGCCCGCTCCGTGCTCACCGAGATCAGCGATCTCCTGACCACGCTTCGCGCCGAGCCGGACGGGCTTCCGATCGGCGACGGTACGGGCACCGCCCTCGCTCCAACCCCCGGCCTCGCTCCGACCCCCGGCCTCGCGAGACTCGACGAACTCGTGGAACGGTTCGCGGAGAGCGGGCTCGAGGTCACGACGCGAGTCGAAGGCACCGCCGTCCCGTTGGCCGCCGCGACCGACGGCGTCGCCTACCGTGTTATCCAGGAGGCTCTCACGAACGCCCACAAGCACGGGCACTCGGGACGGGCGCACGTGCGCGTGCACTACGGTCCGGAGCGACTCGAGATCGTCGTGACGAATCCGATCGTCGGTCTCGGCGGCCCGCACACGGCCGTACCCACATCATCGTTTCCACTCACAACCACGACCACACCCACACCCACACCCACACCCACGACTACACCCCCCGGCTACGGCCTCCGCGGCATCCGGGAGCGCGTCCAGTCCGTCCGCGGCACGGTGGAGATCCACCCGACGAGGTCGACGTTCCGTCTGCGGGCCGTGCTGCCCGTCGGCGAGGCAGGGAGCACCGCATGATCAGACTGCTCATCGTCGACGACCAGACACTCATCCGCGCCGCGCTCGTCGGCCTCCTCGACGCCCAGGACGACATCGACGTGGTGCGTGAAGCGACGAACGGCCGTGAGGGGATCGCGGCCGCGCGTGAGCTGCGTCCGGACGTGGTCCTGATGGACATCCGGATGCCGGAACTCGACGGGATCGCCGCCACCACGGAGATCTGCGCCGATCCGGACCTCGCGGCCGTCCGGGTGCTCATCCTGACGACCTTCGAGGACGACGAGAACGTCGTGCGCGCACTCCGCGCCGGGGCGAGCGGCTTCATCGGGAAGGGGGCGGAGCCGGACGCCATCGTGCAGGCGATCCGGTCCGTCCACCAGGGCGAGAGTCTGCTGTCCCCCGCAGCGACGCGCGCGCTCATCGATCGGTTCGTCGGACCGCCGACCGGCTCCTGGAGCGACGGCCCGTCCGCCGCCGCTCTCGCGGAGCTCACGGCACGAGAACGGGAAGTCCTCCTGCTCGTCGCGACGGGGCAGTCGAACACCGACATCGCCGAATCGCTCGTGATCTCACCGCTCACGGCGAAGACCCACGTGAATCGGGTCATGGCCAAACTACAGGCCCACGATCGTGCGCAGCTCGTGATCACGGCGTACGAGAGCGGTCTCGTGCGTGCCGGCGATGCGGCTACCCGAGCGCCGCGCGACCCGACTTCCAGTAGCCGATGAAGATGATCCCGGATTTCGCGAAGCCGCGTTCGCTCACGAGGTGACGGCGGAGGCCGGTGGCGAGGCCGCTCTCCCCCACGATGAAGCTCGCGGGTTCCCCGATCGGGAGTTTCGCCCTGGACACGGTTTCGAGTGCGTACCGTCCTGGGGTCCCAGGTCGGCCGTCACGCGGAAGCCAGTGCACCGTGACGCCGTCGCGGGCCGGTGTCGGCCGGATGTCGTCGGTGCTCGGCACTTCTAGGAACACCTCCGCACGGAGCGCGAGGTCTGACTGTTCGAGGATGCTGAGGATCGCCGGGACCGCGCTTTCGTCACCGACGAGGAGCTGCCACTCCGCACCGCTGTGCGGCAGGTACTGCTTGCCCTCCGGGAAGAGGCCGGCTTCGTCGCCCGGCTGCGCGTGCGTGGCCCAGAACGAGGCCGGGCTGTCGTCGCCGTGCACGACGAACTCGATGTCGAGTTCAGCGCTCTCCGGTCGGAACGCACGGACCGTGTAGTTGCGGACCTGCGGACGCGACGCCGCGGGGATGAGGTAGAACTGGGCGATCCAGCCGTTGCCCGATGCGGTCGGCATCCGGAGACCGCGCTGGCCGACCCTTGGGAAGAAGACGCGGATGCACTGGTCGTCGCCGAGGAACTCGAAGCCGTCGAGGGCATCGGAGGTGAACGTGACGGTCACGAAGTGCGGCGTCGTCCGTTCGACCCGCGCGACCCGCGCCCTGGTCATCTGGCGGTGCTTGGCGTTCTGGATCTTCAACGTGGGCATGCGGCTCCTTCGGGATGAGCAATTAAGGTAAGCCTAACCTTTGTCCGCATCTGCGTGCGACTGCTGCACGTTCACGCCCACGCTTGACAGCGCGCACCCCCGAGAGCGCAGACTGGACGCGGCCGGGCGCATGGACCGCGGCAGACCGCATCGGATGGAGCACACGCATGGAATACGGGCAACTGGGTCGGAGTGGCGTCGAGGTGTCACGACTGATCCTCGGCACGATGAACTTCGGGCGGCACACCACGGAGGAGGACTCGTTCGAGATCCTCGACACGGCGCTCGATCACGGCGTGAACTTCATCGACACCGCCGATGTCTACGGGCCGAACGGGCTGACCGAGGAGATCGTCGGGCGCTGGCTGCAGGCCCGGCCCGCCGCCAGGGACCAGGTGGTCCTCGCAACCAAGGTCTTCGGCAAGGTCGGCGAAGGGCGCAACGACCGCGGGTTGAGCGCGTTCCACATCCGCCGCGCGGTCGAGGGATCACTCCGCCGCCTGCAGGTCGACCACATCGATCTCTACCAGTTCCACCACATCGACCGGCGTGTGCCGTGGGAGGAGATCTGGACGGCGATCGACGTCCTCATCGATCAGGGCAAGATCAGCTACACGGGTTCCTCGAACTTCGCCGGCTGGAACATCGCGGAGGCCCAGGTCCTCCGCCAGAACCAGCACCGACTCGGACTCGTCTCCGAGCAGTCGCTCTACAACCTCGTCGCACGTGACGTGGAACGCGAAGTGCTCCCCGCCGCTCAGCGCTTCGGCGTGAGCGTCATCGCGTGGAGCCCGCTGCACGCGGGGCTGCTCGCCGGATCCTCGCTGCGCGGCGAAGGCACGACGAGACGCGATGCGGATCGCACGGGACAGAAGCGCGGCGCCTCACCCGAGCGGATCGACCGGTTGAGCGCACTCGCCGAGGAACTCGACACGACGGCCGCGATCCTCTCGCTCAGCTGGCTCCTGCACCAACCGGGCGTCCTCGGACCCATCATCGGTCCGCGCACGCTCGAGCACCTGACCTCGGCGTTCGACGCATTCGACCTCCAGCTCGACGAGGCGACGCTCCCGGCGCTCGACGAGATCTTCCCGGCGTTCGGCGCGGCTCCGGAGGCCTACGCCTGGTGATGCATGGGCTTGGTGATGCAGATGCATGGCCTTGGTCATGCTCCGCGGTCGTCCGGCCGAGGATGGTCGCTGCTGCGGGCACGACCCGAATGCTGCCGTAGGCACGGAAGAGCAGTGTCGAGAGCTCCCGACCGAATCATTGAGCGCGGCTAGAGTGTGTCGGATGTGCTCCCGGCTCCGGGTGGCCGTTCGGGATGGGGACCTCACCATGCAGCAGTCGTACACCCGACGCGAGCTCGACGCCATCGTCGCGACCGTTTCGCCCCGGACGGGCTGGGACTTCTCCAGGATGGCGACCAGGCGCGCGACCGTGCCCTGGGAGTACGAGGCCGTGGTCGCGGCCCGGATCGGTCCGGGATGTCGGGTGCTGGATGTCGGAACCGGTGGAGGTGAGCGATTCCTGTCGCTCGCGCCGCGGTTCGTCTCAGACATCGTTTCGGGGGTCGGCGTTTCCCGCGGTGTCTCCGGCCTGGGCATCGACATCGACCCGGAGATGGTGGCGATCGCGACGGCGACCGGACGAGAGGTACCCCAGGTGTCGTTCCGCCAGAGCAGCGAACAGCTCGAAACGGTGACGGAGCACTTCGACGTCATCCTCAACCGGCACGCGCCATTCTCGCTCTCCGCTGTCCGCGACCATCTGGCACCGGACGGTCGGTTCATCACCCAGCAGGTGGGCGAGCGAAACATGCTGAACATCAAGGGGGTGCTCGGCGGAGGACGTGCGGGTGAGCGGGGTGATGCGGGTGAGGGCGACGATGCGGGCATACGTCCGCTCCCCTCAGCCCCGATCAGTCGGTCGCAGTTCGAGGGTTCCGGACTCCGGCTCGTGGATTTCCAGGAGTACGACGTCGAGTACGTGGTCGAGGACGCCCAGTCGCTCGTCTTCTGGTTGCAGGCCCTCGATCTGCTCCACGCCGATGTCGACGGCAGCGAAGCACTCGCCGACGTCGATGCGTTCAACGCGATCCTCGACGGGAACGTGATCGACGGCGTGTTCGTGACGAATGAGCATCGGTACCTCGCCGAAGCGGTGCCGCTCCCCCGGTGAGGTCGCCGAGCCTCGCCTGCTCGTCCAGGCGGGCTCTCATCGACACATGGTGCGTACCTTACTGACAAGTCAGTGATTAACCCCTAAGCTGACCGCGGACGACGAAGTCCCACCCGGGACGCGCCGTCCGTCCCTGTACGACCTGTTCAAAGGAGAACACGCACGTGACGCGACAACACGCCATTCCAGATCCCTCTCCTCGGCGCACGACGATCGCTCGATCAGTCGGCGTCGGAGCCACCATCGCCGCAGTACTCGCAGCCGGAACGGTCTTCGCGAGCCCCGCCGCCGCAGACCCCGGACCCGATTTCGGTCCGAACGTCATCATCTTCGACCCGTCCGACTCGGTCGAGCACATCAACGACACGCTCGCCTCGATCTCCGACGAAGCGGAGTTCAGCCTCAACCGGCACGCGGTGTTCTTCAAACCGGGCACCTACGGGAGCGCATCCGGGCAGAACGACCCGACGACCGCGACCGGCATCGTGAACGGCGAGCTCGGCTACTACACCTCGGTGTCCGGACTCGGCGCATCACCGGAGGACGTGCGGTTGAACGGCGCGATCCACGTCGAACCGGTCAGACAGTGCGAAGCGAATCCGTGGGACTGCCCGCAGCCAGGATCCCTCACGCGTTTCTGGCGGTCGCTCAGCAACATGACCATCAACCCGATCCAGCAGCCCGTCGGCGTCGATGCGCTCCGCCCCTTCCCGAACGGTGTCGCTGACAAGCACCAGATGCGGTTCGCGGTATCCCAAGCCGCTCCGCTGCGCCGGATGAACATCGAGGGCGGACTGACGCTCTTCGGTCGCGTCGGCGAGTTCGCGAGCGGCGGATACCTCGCCAACTCCCGAGTGACCGGCACGCTCGTGAGCGGCTCGCAACAGCAGTGGTTCACGCGGAACAGCGAAGTGGGCACGTGGGACGGCGGCGTCTGGAACACGGTCTTCTCCGGCGTCCAAGGGGCACCCGCGACCGACTTCGCGCCCGGCAACAAGACGACGATCGCCGAAACACCGGTCAGCCGTGAAGCCCCCTTCCTCTACCTCGACGGCGACGACTACAAGGTCTTCGTGCCGTCTGCCGAAACCAACTCCTCCGGAGTGAACTGGGGAACCTCGGCCTCCGATGGCGAGGCGATCGGCATCGACGACTTCTTCATCGCGCATGAAGGCGATTCGGCGGCGACGATCAATGCAGCTCTCGCCACCGGCAAGAACCTCTTGCTGACGCCCGGCGTCTACGAGCTGGCGGAACCCATCTCGGTCACCAGGCCGGACACCGTCGTCCTCGGCCTCGGGTACGCATCGCTCACCCCGACGGCGGGAACCTCAGCCCTCGAGGTCGCTGACGTTCCTGGCGTCGTCGTCTCCGGCATCACGGTGGACGCGGGCACGACGGAATCGGCGACCCTCGTCAAGATCGGCAGCGACGGACACACCGGGGATGCCGCCAACCCGACCACACTCAGCGACGTGTTCATCCGCATCGGCGGAGCCTGGGCCGGCAAAGCGGAGACGAGCATCGAGGTCAATAGCGACGATGTCCTCCTCGACCACATCTGGGCCTGGCGGGCCGATCACGGCGTCGACGGCGCATTCGGTTGGGACGTGAACACGGGAGCCCACGGGGTTGTCGTGAATGGTGACGACGTCACGGCGACGGGTCTCTTCGTCGAGCACTACCAGGAGAATCAGACCGTGTGGAACGGAGAACGCGGTCGCACGATCTTCTACCAGAGCGAGCTCCCCTACGACCCGCCGAGCCAGGCCGCCTGGATGGACGGCGACCGCAACGGCTACGCCTCCTACCGCGTCGCAGACACGGTTCGCGTCCACAACGCGACCGGCCTCGGGAACTACTCGTTCTTCGAGCGCGGCATCCCGATCCTCGCGGAGAGCGGCATCCAGGCGCCGAGGTCGCGTCAGATCACGTTCCAGTCGATGACGAGCGTCTTCCTGAACGGCTCCGGTGGCATCTCGCGCATCATCAACGATGCCGGCGCACCGGCGGTCGGAACCTTCAGCTCGCCGCAGCTGGCGTCGTACCCGCCCGTCGACACGACCGCGCCCACCGTGACAATCACTGCCGATGCGACGGACGTCGACGGTTGGTACCCGGCAGTCGCCCTGACGATCGTGGCGACCGACGACTTCACACCGCCGCCGACCATCGAGACGAAAATCGACGGCGGACCGTGGACCGTTGCTGCAGGGAACTCTGATTCGGCTCCCGGGTCCATTTCCGTCTCTGTGCCGATCACCGATGGTCAGCACACCGTGATCGCCCGAGCGACCGACGACAGTGGCAACGTGTCGTCCGAAGCATCCTGGAGCGGCAAGGTCCACGCCGGTCCGCCGGCGATCTCCTTCGGAGGTGGGAAGCTCACCCCCGGCCAGAGCGTGACGCTGACCGGCGAAGGGATCCCGGCTGGCAGCTACGACGTCGTGTTCCGATCCGATCCCGTCGTCGTCGCATCGACCGAGGTCGACAACGAGACGCGTCGCTTCTCGGCGACGTTCACCGTTCCGACGAGTGCGGACCCCGGTGCGCACCGGATCGAACTGACGGATGCGAACGGCGCCGTGATCGCCGCGGCCGATGTGACGGTCGTTGCGGCTGCAGGCCCGGGCGGCTCCGGCGGGGGCACGGGCGGCGGCAATGGTGCTGGTGCTGGTGCTTCTGGTGCTTCTGGTGCTGGTTTGGCGTCGACCGGTTTCGAGGGACTGTCGCCAATGCTCGGCGCCGCACTGCTCCTCCTGCTGATCGGTGCCGGTGTGCTCCTCCTGCGTCGTCGTTCCGCTGGTGGTAGTGCTGGTGCTAGTGCTGGTGCTGCTGGTGCTGGTGCTGCTGTGGGTGCCCTGACGACTGCCGATGGGCCCACCGGCTTGAATGGGACGTCGACGCCGGAGTAGGCGCCGCAGCGCACCGAACGGCGGTCACCCGTCGTGATGCGCCCTCACAGCGACGCCGTCGATCCTTCCGATCGGCGGCGTCGCTGCGTGCTCCTGCCGAGTCGCCCAGATTCCCTCGACCCATGGGCCTGTCGAAGTGTGGCCCCGGTCACCGAGCTTGTCGAAGGGGGTTCCCTTTCTACCTGTCGGCGCTCGGCCTCCGGCCACAGAGCCTGTCGAAGTGCGTCGCCCCGGCCTCCGGTCACTGAGCTTGTCGAAGTGCGTTGCCCCAGCCCGGTCACTGAGAGTGTCGAAGTGCGTCGCCCCCGGCCCGGTCACTGAGCTTGTCGAAGTGTGGGGTCCAGTCGCGCAGCACCAGTTCTCCACAGATTCGTTCGAACCCTTGTTCTAGAACACCGGTCCTTGGTATTCTTGATGAG
>NZ_JBOBFT010000014.1:0-122999 GCF_050587525.1 Plantibacter lichenum
GGTTTTTGGCATTTGACATTGTGCACGCTGTTGAGTTCTCAAGGATCGGATGCTCCTGCCTTTGGCCATCACGACCGCCCTGCAGGGCAACTTCTCTAGCTTACCACTCTCGCTCGCCGTGTCAAATCGGGGCTGGAGAGGATCTGAACGACCACTCTCCGCCCGATCCTCAGCTGAGGAGGGGAAGTTTTAGCCTAGTCTTGAAGGAAGCGTTTCTCAAGTGTGGCACGGCCCGAATCTGGACTCAATGCTCACTGAGAGCTTCACTTTTGGCTGGGTATCAGTCCCGCTTGAGGCCGGGAAGCTCTTCCGCTTCCCGCACCTTTGGGGTGACGAG
Organism: Plantibacter lichenum; assembly: GCF_050587525.1. NCBI lineage: Bacteria > Bacillati > Actinomycetota > Actinomycetes > Micrococcales > Microbacteriaceae > Plantibacter > Plantibacter lichenum. The sequence continues at coordinate 338 of NZ_JBOBFT010000014.1, forward strand.
TGATTACTTTACGTGTGTCCCGGGTGCCCCGCAAATCCCAGACGCATCCCGGGCGTGTCGGGCTCGGTCACTTGGCCCCGAGGCCCAGAACGGCGGGCTTCTCGGAACCGGCGGGCAGCTGGGCGGCGACGGCGAGAGGCGTTCCGCCCCACGCGCTGAAGCCGTACTCGTCACCGGGTGCGTTGATCCGCCACTGACGATCGCCCGTCCGGACGTCGTATGCGACGAGTCGATCATCGAGCGTGAGGAACAACGTGCGATCACTGAACCCGACGAGACTTCCGTCTGCGGTGCTCGAGCGGTACCGCCCCTCCCCGGACCCGGCATCGATACCGGTGTACCCGCCATCGCCGTCACTGAGCATGATCATCTCGCCCACTGTGTATGCGCCGTTCCAGGTACTCGTGACATCGCTCTTCCACTCGACGCTTCCATCGGAGGGGTCGAGGCGCCGGACGTTCCCGCCGGCCTGATCGGCGACGACGAGCAGACCGGTCGTGTCCAGCACGACGGGGAGCGACTGCTTCGAGGTCCACGTCGGTTCGCCCGTGTTCTCGTCCACTCCACGGATCGTCGTCTCGTTCCCCGAGTAGTCGATCGCGATGAGGTGGTCTCCGACGCTCTGGTAGTACCAGTCGAGGTCGCCCTTCCAGGCGAGCTCCTTCCCCGTGGTGAGCGAGAAGACACGATCGTCGAAGAACAACTTGTCGCCGGCGACGACGGGACGCTCGCCCGGTTCGCCTTCGACCTCCCAGATCGGCTTCGTCAGATCGGTCGAGGCGTACCGGCCGACCTTGCCGGAACCGTCACGCGTCGACGTGATGAGCAGATCGCCCCCGAGCGTCGGGACGAAGCTCGACGGCGCCGAGAAATCGGGGAATCCGATGCCCTCGACGCTCGAGTGCGCATCGGAGCGGGACACGACCGCGCCGTCGGCACGACTGATCGAGACCATGAGGTCGCCCAGGCTCAGGACGATCGCCGCCGAGTCGGGCGGAGAGACGACGACGGGGGTGTCGTACGGATCGAAGTCGGTCGAGAGGTCCGTCACCCGGCGCTCCCACAGCTGCTTGCCCGACACCGTGTCGACGAGGCTCATGCGAGTCTCCCCCGCGGGCGACGACGTGGTCGTGCCGCTCGGACGGTCCGCGGACCAGACGAAGAGCGCCGATTCCGCGCCGACGGTGTACCCGTTGACGTACACGCTGGTCCCCGATGGAACGGCATCCGCGAGCGGGTTGTCGAGCTGCCAGTCCCCCACGGTCGGACGGTCCTGGATGTCGCGCAACAACACGAGTCCTTCGGCGTGGGCCGGCGCGACGGACGACGTCACGATGAGGACGACGGCGACGATCGCGGCGATGAGGGCGACGACCGCGCCACCGATGATCCACCAGAAGGTCCGTTTGGATCGCTGGTGCTGCGGTTTCGGCAGCGAATCCGGGTGCCAGTAGACGGGCCGCTCGCCGGTCTGCGTCTCCACGGGCGCGTCCGTCGGTGCTCCGGCGGCATTCGAGTCGGCGATGTTCGGGCCGGGCGCAGTCAGCACGGCGGGCTCCGGTTCCGTGGAGTTCGCCTCGGCAAGCGACGCGACGGCCGCGGCTCCCGTGACGATGGACGCCGGCGAGGCGGAGGCCGCGACCGCGGGACTCTGGGCTTCGGGACTCTCTGGCACGGAGGGCGCTTCAACCGGCGCGGACTCCTCTGGTGTCACGCCGTCAGCGCTGTCCTCGGACAGCGCCTCCTCGGGAGTCGGCCCCTCGGACAGCAGCTCCTCGGCAGTCGGCTCCTCGGTGAGGGCGTCATCGGTTGCGGCGACATCGTCGTCAAGGACGACATCGCCGCCCACGTCATCCGCGCCAGCAGGCTCGTCGGCGTCTGCAGCGTCCTCGGCCGCCGACTCGTCGTCGCGCGGCCGGGTGGGATCCGGCGTCACCATCGCACCACACGACGGGCACACGCCCGCGCGCGCGTCGACGATCTCGGTACCGCAGGCTTCACACAGCTGCACGCGGAACGACCCCCTTGGTCTCAGGACTCAGGACGTGGTGTTCGCCGGAGCCGCGGCCTCACTCGCGACGACTCCCGCGAGCGTGCGCTTCCCACGGCGGAGCACGGCGACTCCCCCGGTGAGGAATCGTCCGTCGAAGGTGCTCTCGGCATCCTCGATCTTCACGTTGTTGACCGAGACGCCGCCCTGGGCGATGGCGCGACGCGCTTCACCGAGGCTGGCGGTGAGCTTCGTGTCGACGAGGGCCTGGACGATCGTGGTCGACGCGTCCGCTGCGGCGTGGGGCAGCTCGAGGACGGCGGCTTGCAGCGTCGCCGGGTCGAGCGCGGTCAGATCGCCCTGGCCGAAGAGCGCTTGCGATGCCGCGATGGCGGCATCCGTCGCTTTCGTTCCGTGCACGAGCGACGTCACGGCGTAGGCGAGCTCGCGCTGCGCCTCCCGTTTGAACGGCTCGGCCGCGACTGCTGCTTCGAACCGCTCGATTTCGGTGCGATCGAAGAAGGTGAAGATCTTGAGTCGCTGCACGACGTCGGCGTCGTCCGTGTTCAGCCAGAACTGGTAGAACGCGTACGGACTCGTCATCGTGGGGTTCAACCAGATGGCGTTGCCCTCGCTCTTGCCGAACTTCGTTCCGTCGCTGTTCGTGATGAGCGGCGTCCCGATGGCGTGCGCGTTCCCGCGCTCCACCCGGTGGATGAGGTCGGTGCCGCTCGTGAGGTTGCCCCACTGGTCGCTGCCACCGGTCTGCAGGACGCAGCCGTAGCTCCGGTAGAGCTCGAGGAAGTCGAGGCCCTGGAGGATCTGGTAGCTGAACTCCGTGTAGCTGATGCCGGCCTCGGAATTGAGGCGGGCGCTCACGGCGTCCTTCTTGATCATCGTTCCGACGCGGTAGTGCTTGCCGATCTCGCGCAGGAAGTCGATGGCGGACAGTGGGGCCGTCCAGTCGAGGTTGTTGACCATGCGCGCGGCGTTGTCGCCTTCGAAGCTCAGGAGCGGCTCGATCTGGGCGCGCAGGTAGCCGACCCACTCCTCGACCGTGTCCTTCGTGTTGAGCGTGCGCTCGGCGGACGGACGTGGATCGCCGATGAGGCCGGTCGAGCCGCCGACGAGGCCGAGCGGCTTGTGCCCGGCGAGCTGCAGACGTCGGAGCACGAGGATCTGCACGAGGTTCCCGAGGTGCAGGCTGGGAGCGGTGGGGTCGAAGCCGCAGTAGTACGTGATGGGCGGACCGGCCAGGAGGGTCTTCAGTTCCGCGGCGTCCGTGGACACCTGGACGAGACCGCGCCAGACGAGTTCGTCCCAGACGTCGTCGAAGGTCGGATCGTTGTGTTGGGTTGCAAGAGCGAGGTTCGACACGCATGCAACAGTACCAGCGCCCGGCTGCGCGGTCGGGTCCGCCGAGCGGGCGACGCCGCACCGGTCGCCGTGTCGAACCGAGCCGCCCAACAACCCCTCAGTCGTCGGATTTGGGATGGCGTTTGTAGGGCGACACGCTGCGCTCGTCAGGCAGCCAGAACCGCCACGGGAAGGCCGCGCCACCACCCGGACCGCTCACGCCGGTCCGCGGTCCCGATCGGAACGGCAGCGGCTCGGGCGGAAGCGTGATGGAGAAGGGCTCGGCGGCGAGATCGGCACCCGTCTGGGACAGCGACACCCCGAGCGCGACGACGAGACGGGCCGGACCGCGGGCCAGATCACGATCCGTGGATCGCGGGCCGCGGCGCATGCGCGCGAGGTCGACGCCATCGACCACTTCGCCGCCCCGGAGGAGCACCGCGGAGGCCTGCCCACGCGGCGAGCACACGACGTTCATGCACGTGTGCATCCCATAGGTGAAGTACGTGTACAGATGCCCGGGCGGACCGAACATCGGCACGGTGCGCGGAGTCTGGCCGCGGTGCGCATGCGAACCGGGGTCCTCACCCGTCCCCAGGTACGCCTCGACCTCCGTCAGGCGGACGGCGACGACGCCCTCATCGGTGCGATGCGAGACGACCGCCCCGAGGAGGCGCGGAGCGACGTCGACCGCCGAAGCGGCCGTCAGCTCGTGCAGCGCTCCTCGGGACGTCATCGGATGGTCATCGCAGGATCACGCAGCGGCGGTCGCCGGCGACTCAGAGTCCGAGCGCGCCGGTCAGCTCGCCGACGCGGCCGACGATCGTGCGCAGCTGATCCTCGACGCGCTCCGGGGCGGTTCCGCCGGCGCCGACACGGCTGCCGATCGAACCGTCGACCGTCAGGACGCTGCGAACGGCGGGCGTGAGGTGTTCGGAGACCGAGGCGAGCGCTGCGTCATCAGGTTCGTGGAGGTCGAGCCCGCGCTCCTCGCAGTACCGAACGAGCGAACCGCTGATCTCGTGCGCATCACGGAACGCCACGCCCTGCTTGACGAGCCATTCCGCGACGTCGGTCGCGAGCGAGAAGCCCTGCGGCGCGAGCGAGCGCATCCGATCGGTGTCGAATCGCAGCGTCGCCACCATCCCCGTGAACGCGGGAAGGAGCACTTCGAGCGTCGCGACCGAGTCGAAGACGGGTTCCTTGTCCTCCTGCAGGTCGCGGTTGTACGCGAGCGGGAGGGCTTTGAGCGTCGCGAGCAGGCCGGTGAGGTTGCCGATGAGGCGGCCGGACTTGCCGCGCGCGAGTTCTGCGATGTCCGGGTTCTTCTTCTGGGGCATGATGCTCGACCCCGTCGAGTACCCGTCATCGAGCGTGACGAAGCCGAACTCGCGGGTGTTCCAGAGAATGATCTCCTCGGCGAACCGGGACAGGTTGATGCCGATGAGCGAGGTGATGAACGCGAACTCGGCGACGACGTCGCGGCTCGCGGTCGCGTCGATCGAGTTCTCGGTCGGCCGGTCGAGACCGAGTTCCGATGCCACGAGCACGGGATCGAGGCCGAGCGAGCTGCCGGCGAGGGCGCCGGAACCGTACGGCGAAGCGCTCGCGCGGGCCAGCCAGTCGCGCACCCGTTCGAGGTCGCGCGTCAGCGGCCAGGCGTGGGCGAGCAGGTGGTGCGAGAGGAGCACCGGCTGCGCGTGCTGCAGGTGCGTGCGGCCGGGCATCGCGGCGGCCGGGTGCGCCTCGGCCTGCGAGACGATCGCGTCGACCAGATCGACGACCAGACGCGAGATCGCCCGCGCGTGATCGATGAGGTACAGGCGCACGAGCGTCGCGATCTGGTCGTTGCGGCTCCGGCCGGCGCGCAGCTTGCCGCCGAGCTCCTTGCCCGCGCGCTCCACGAGCCCGCGTTCGAGCGCCGAGTGCACGTCCTCGTCATCCTGGGCGGCGACGAACGCACCGCTCCGCACGTCCTCGTCGAGCACGTCGAGTGCGCGCAGCATCCCGTCGAGCTCCGCGTCGTCGAGATAGCCGGCGGAGGCGAGCGCCTTGGCATGTGCGCGCGACCCCGCGATGTCGTATCCCGCGAGCACCCAGTCGAAGTGCGTCGACTTGCTGAGACGGGCGAGCTCCGGCGACGGTCCCGTCGTGAAACGGCCGCCCCAGAGGGCTCCCGACTCTCCCGCTCGGTTCTGCTGTTCGGTCACGAGGTCACTCCTGGTCCTGGAAAACGGTTGTGGTGCTGATCACGACGCATCGGCGCAGCGATCGGATGTGGTCGCGGCGCTCAGGCCGCGTTCTGTTCGAGCAGCCAGACGAGCAGCGCCTTCTGAGCGTGCAGACGGTTCTCCGCCTCGTCCCAGATGATGCTCTGCGGACCGTCGATGACATCGGCGGACACCTCGAAGCCGCGGTCGGCGGGGAGGCAGTGCATGAACACGGCGTCTTCCTGCGCGAGCGACATGAGCGCCTGGTCGACGCGGTACGAGCCGAACGTGGCGACGCGTGCCGCCTTCTCGTCCTCTTTGCCCATCGAGACCCACGTGTCGGTGATCATGACGTCGGCGCCCGCGGCGGCTTCGGCCGGTTCGGTCGTGACGAGCACGGATCCGCCGGTCGTCGCGGCGATGGCTGCTGCATCGACCACCACGGCATCGGACGGCGAGAACTCCGCCGGCGCAGCGATGCGCACGTGCATGCCGGCGGTCGCGCCGCCCAGCAGGTAGGAGTGCGCCATGTTGCTCGCGCCGTCGCCGAAGAAGGAGAGCGTGAGGCCCTTGAGTGATCCCTTGTGCTCGCGGATCGTGAGCAGGTCGGCGAGGATCTGGCACGGGTGGAAGTCGTCGGACAGCGCGTTGACCACGGGGACCGTCGTGCCCTGGGAGATCTCCTCGAGGCCGGACTGGGCGTAGGTGCGCCACACGATCGCGGCGACCTGGCGTTCGAGCACCCGGGCGGTGTCCGCAGCGGTCTCCTTGCCGCCGAGCTGGCTGCTCGCCGTCGAGATGATGAGCGGCGATCCGCCGAGGTCGGCGATGCCCACCGCGAACGAGACGCGGGTGCGCGTCGAGGACTTGTCGAAGATGACGGCGACCGTCTGCGGGCCGGCGAGCGGCTTCTTCGAGAAACGGTCGAGCTTCAGTTCGGCGGCGAGGTCGAGGATGTGCGCCTGCTCCGCCGGGGAGAGGTCGTCGTCGCGCAGGAAGTGGCGGGTCATGGTGGAAGGATCCGTTCGTTGTGGGAGGAAGTCGGTGCGGGGAGTCAGACGTCGACGGCGGCGAGGGCCGCGCGGAAGAGGGTCGTGAACTCTTCGATCTCGGGGTCGCCGATGATGAGGGGCGGGGCGATGCGGAGGCTCGTCGCGTTGGGTGCGTTGATGATGAGTCCTCGTTCGAACGCCGCGGTGGATATCTCGGCGGCGACGGGACGCGAGAGCGCGACGCCGATGAGGAGGCCGCGGCCTCGCACCTCGGTGATGAGCTCGGTGCCCAGCGAGCGGAGGAAGTCGCTGATCTCCGCGCCGCGCTTCACGGCGTTGTCGAGCAGTTCAGCACGCTCGATCTCCTCGAGGACGGCGTTGGCCGTCGCGGTTGCGAGCGGGTTGCCGCCGAACGTGCTGCCGTGCTGGCCTGGGCCGAACAGTTCGGACGCCGCACCGAAGGTGATGAGCGCACCGATCGGCATGCCGCCGCCGATGCCCTTCGCCACGGTGATCGCGTCCGGCACGATGCCGTCGTGCTGGAACGCGAACCACTCGCCCGTGCGACCCGCGCCCGTCTGGATCTCGTCGATGATGAGGAGCACGCCGTGCTGCTCGGTGAGCTCGCGCGCCTTCGCGAGGTAGCCCTCCGGCAGGTAGAGCACGCCGGCCTCGCCCTTGATCGGTTCGATGACGATGGCCGCGACGGTCTCGTCGATCGTCCGTTCGAGCGCTTCGATCGTGGTCTCGATGTGCTCGACGCCGCCGGGCAGCGGTTGGAACGCCTCCTGCAGGGCGGGCTTGCCGGTGAGTGCGAGCGCGCCCATCGTGCGGCCGTGGAACGAGTTCTCGAGCGTGATGATGCGCGTCCGCGAGCCGTCGCCGCGGTTCAGGCGCGCGAGCTTCATCGCGGCTTCGTTCGCTTCCGCACCGGAGTTCGCGAAGTAGACCCGGCCGGACTCCCCCGCGCCGGCGAGGCGCTTGAGCCGTTCGGCGAGTTCGAGCTGCGGCGGGGAAGAGAAGTAGTTCGAGACGTGCGCGATCGTGCCGGCCTGCCGGGTGATCGCGTTCACGAACGCCGGGTGCGCGTGCCCGAGCGCGTTGACCGCGATGCCGGCGAGGAAGTCGAGGTAGCGTGTGCCCTCGGCGTCCCAGACGTGGCAGCCCTCGCCGCGCGTCAGCATCGCGATGGGTGTGTTGAAGGTGCGCATCATGTCGCGCTCGACGCGCGTCCGCCAGTCGGTCATGAGTCCTCCGGGACCACTTCGGTTCCCGAGCCGTTCTGGGTGAACACCTCGAGCAGGATGGAATGGGGTGTGCGGCCATCGATGATGGCCGCCTTCGCGACGCCGCCGTCGACGGCGTCCAGGCACGCGCGCATCTTCGGGATCATGCCCGATTCGAGCGATGGCAGCAGCTCGCGCAGCTCCGTCGTCGTGATCTGGGAGACGAGCGATTCGCGGTTCGGCCAGTCGCTGTAGAGGCCCGCGACATCGGTCAGGATGACGAGCTTCGCGGCGCCGAGGGCGACGGCGAGTGCCGCGGCGGCCGAGTCCGCATTGACGTTGAGCGTCTGGCCCGGGTGGTCGAGGTCCGGCGCGATCGAGGAGACCACGGGGATGTTCCCGGACGCCAGGTATGCCTCGACCGACGACGGATCGACCTCGACGACGTCGCCGACGAGACCGATGTCGACCGTTTCCCCGTCGACGACGACGCTGCGACGGCGAGCCCCGAACAGTCCGGCGTCCTCACCGGACAGACCGGCGGCGAGCGGACCGTGCTCGTTGATCCGGCCGACGAGCTCCGGATTCACCTGGCCGGTCAGCACCATCCGGACGACGTTCATCGCCTCGGGGGTCGTGACGCGGTACCCGGCCCGGAACTCGCTGTGGATGTCGAGCCGTTCGAGCATGGCGGAGATCTGCGGGCCGCCGCCGTGGACGACGACGGGACGGAGCCCCGCGTACCGCAAGTAGACCATGTCCTCGGCGAACGCCTGGGCGAGCTCCTCGCTCACCATCGCGTTGCCACCGAACTTCACGACGATGATCTGGTCGTGGAACGCCTTCAACCAGGGCAGCGACTCGATGAGGGTCGCGGCCTTCGTGGCCGCCTCCTCTGGCGAATTCTCGCGATACTCGGCCATCAGCTGGAGTACGCGCTGTTCTCGTGCACGTAGTCGTGCGTGAGGTCGTTCGTCCACACGGTCGCCGTCTCAGGTCCTGCGTGCAGGTCGATGAGGACGTGCACGGCGCGAGGCGCGAGGTCGACGAGCTCGCGCGGCTGGTCCGGCTCGCCCGCCGTGCAGACCTGCACGCCGTTGATGGCGACGTCGATGCCGTACGGGTCGAACTCGGCCGAGGTCGTCCCGACCGCCGCGAGCACCCGGCCCCAGTTGGGGTCGTTGCCGAAGATCGCGGCCTTGAAGAGGTTGCTGCGGGACACCGCTCTGGCGACGTCGACGGCCTCGTCCTCCGAATGCGCGTTCGCGACCTCGATCGCGACGTCGTGCGCGGCGCCCTCGGCATCGGCCTGCAGCTGGAGCGTGAGGTTCCGGCACACCTCCGTCAGCGCTTCCGCGAACTCGTCGACCGTCGGGGTGACGCCGCTCGACCCGGAGGCGAGGAGCGCGACCGTGTCGTTCGTGGACATGCAGCCGTCGGAGTCGAGCCGGTCGAAGGTGACACGGGTCGCGCGGCGGAGGGCCGCATCGAGCTGTTCGGATTCGAGCACCGCATCGGTCGTGATGACCACGAGCATCGTCGCGAGCCCGGGGGCCAGCATGCCCGCGCCCTTCGCCATGCCGCCGACGGTCCACCCGCCGGTCGACACCCGCGCCTGCTTCGGTGTGGTGTCGGTGGTCATGATCGCCTGGGCCGCCGCGAGGCCGGCGGCTTCGCTCGCACCGTCCTCGGTGGTCGCGCGAGTCGCGTCCCAGACGCCGGCCTTGAGCTTGTCGAGGTCGAGCTGGTCGCCGATGAGGCCCGTCGAGCAGACGAGCACGTCACCCGAGGAGACCTCGAGGCGTTCCGCGACCGCTTCGGCCGTCGCGTGCGTCGTCTGGAACCCGATCGCACCCGTGTAGCAGTTCGCGCCGCCCGAGTTCAGGACGATCGCCGAGACGATCCCGTCGGTCATGACCTGCTCGCTCCAGAGCACGGGGTTCGCCTTGCAGCGGTTGCTCGTGAAGACGGCCGCCGCGTTCTGGATCGGGCCGACGTTGTGGACGACCGCCAGGTCGAGCCCGCCCGAGTTCTTGAGCCCGCATTCGACACCCGCCGCGACGAATCCTGCTGCTGCTGTCACACTCACGGTGCCACTCCATTCACACTCAGTCCGGTCGTCTCGGGGAGTCCGAGCGCGAGGTTCGCCGATTGGATCGCCGCTCCGGCGGTCCCCTTCACGAGGTTGTCGACGGCGGTCACGACGACCACCCGTCCGGCGGCCTCGTCCACCGCGAGGCCGATGAGGGCCGTGTTCGCTCCGAGGACGTCGGCCGTCCGCGGGAAGGAGCCGTCGGGCAGGAGCTGCACGAACGGCTCGTCGGCGTACGCCGTCTCCCATGCTGCGCGGACCTGGTCCGGCGTCGTGCCCGGCACGATGCGAGCCGTGGAGGTGGCGAGGATGCCGCGCGACATCGGCACGAGCACCGGCGTGAACGAGATCGACACCCGCTCGGCGCCCGCCGCCCGCAGGCCCTGCGCGATCTCGGGGATGTGCCGGTGGGTGCCGCCGACCGCGTACGGGTTGGCGGAACCGAGGATCTCGCTCGCCAGGAGGTTCACCTTGAGGCTCTTGCCAGCGCCGGACGGGCCGACGGCGAGGACCGAGACCAGGTCGAGCGGCTCGATGACGCCTGCCGCGATGCCGGGCGCCAGGGAGAGCGCGACCGTGCTGGCGTTGCAACCGGGGGCGGCGATGCGCGTGGCGCCGACGAGCGCATCACGTCCTTTGCCGGTGCCGACGGGCAGTTCCGGGACGCCGTACGTCCACGCGCCGTAGTAGTCGCCGCCGTAGAACGCGGCCCAGTCGGCCTCGTCGGTCAACCGGTGGTCTGCACCGCAATCGATCACGAGGGTCTCGGCCGGGAGCGCCGCGGTGAACTCCCCTGACTTGCCGTGCGGCAGGGCGAGGAAGACGACGTCGTGTCCGGCGAGCGCCTCTGGCGTCGTGGGGCTGAGAGTCAGATGACGGAGGGACCGCAGGTGCGGCTGGACGGCGATGAGCGGCTGACCCGCGTTCGCGTTGGCCGTCACCGTCCTGACGTCGAAGTCGGGGTGGTCGGCGAGCAGCCGCAGCAGCTCGCCTCCTGCGTAGCCGGACGCTCCGGCTACCGCTACAGAGAAAGACATGGCTCTACCTTATTGAGTGGACGACGATGGTGGATTCGGCGACTCCCGGTGCGGTCCGGAGCGTGAGGGATCACGGCTCCGGGAACCAGGGTCGCCTATCGTCGCTCCGCGGTAGTGCGGGTCTGGACGTCACGGCGGAGGGCGCGGAGCAGAAACGCCCGCGAAGAACCCTGTACCTGGAAACGTGCCATGGCGAGAGCGTACTATGCGGGAGGCGTGCCGAGCGAATCGCGGGCGATGCCGGCCCGGTGCGCGATGATCGCCGCCTGCACCCGGGAGGCCACTCCGAGCTTCGCGAGCACGCGCGAGACGTGCGTCCTCGCGGTCGCCTCGGAGAGGACGAGCGTCGCGGCGATGTCCGCGTTGCTGAGGCCGGCCCCCATGAGCGAGAGCACCTCGGTCTCCCTCGGCGTCAGCTGGTCGAGTCCGCGGAACGACTCCCGCGGCACGGGCACGGGCGCCGGCGCCTCCGGCACGAGACCGGACGTCAGCCGTTCGATGACCCGACGCGTCACCTCCGGCGCGAGGACCGCCTCCCCCGCGTGCACTCGTCTGATCGCGTCGACCAGAGCGCCGGAGGAGACCGTCTTCACGAGGAACGCGCTCGCCCCCGCGGCGAGCGCCTCGTCCACGTACCGGTCGATCGCGAACGTCGTGAGGATGATGACGCGTGGGCCGCCGCTCTGCGCCACGAGTGCGCTCGTCGCCTCGACCCCGGACATGCGCGGCATCTGGACGTCGAGGAGCACGATGTCCGGGCGGACGCGCGCCGACAGGTCGACGGCTTCCACACCGTCGCCGGCCTCCCCGACGATCACGATGTCGTCGGCGTCGTCGAGCAGGACCCGGAGGCCCGCGCGGACGGCCGAGTGGTCGTCGGCGAGCAGCAATCTGATGGTCATCGGGAGGCCTCCGCCTGGTCGGGTTCGGTTCGGTTCCGGGTCGATCCGGAGGGCGACTGTTTCCGCCCGTCGGCCATGGGGATGCTCGCGCACACGCTCCATCGGCCGTCGGTCGCACCGGACGACAACGTCCCTCCCGCGATCCTGGCGCGTTCGGCGAGCCCGACGAGACCGACGCCACCGGACAGCGAGGTCTTCACTGCATCGACCCCCATCACCGTGCTGCGGGCATCGCCACCGCTCCTTCTGACCTCGCCCCCGGTGCCCCGAACGGCGCCTCTGACGCCGGTTCGCCCGCTCGGCGGCATCGCGTTCACGACGAGGATCCCGAGATCGGAGCCGTCGGCCGTGATCGTCAGCTCGGTCCGAGCCCCTGGAGCGTGCTTCGCGACGTTCGTGAGGCACTCGACGACGATGCGGTAGCCGATCGTCGAGGGGACGGCGGGGAGCGCCGCGAGCTGGTCCACGGGCGGAGCGTCCACCTCGACGTGCAGCCCGTTGGCCCGCGCGACCTCGAGTGCCCGGTCGAGGTCGGTGAGCGAGCCGGGGGCGCCCGGATCGGTCGCGCCCGCCACCGAGTCGTGGCCGTCCGCGCGGAGCACGTCGATCATGACGCGCATGTCCGCGAGCGCCTCGACGCTGCTCAGGCGGATGGCCTCCATACTCCTGCGCAGGCGTTCGACGTCTGTCGACGACCGCTCGAGGGACGCGCTCGACTGCATCGCGATCGCGGAGAGGTGCCCGGCGATCACATCGTGGAGGTCACGGCTGATGCCGAGGCGTTCCTGAATGATCGCGTCGTTGCGGAGGGCGTCCGCGGCCCGCTCGATCGTGTCGGCCCGTGCGCGTTCCCGCTCCGCCTCGAGCCTCGGCGAGCGCACCGCCCTCCCCCACCACACCGAGGTGGCGCAGAGCAGCGGGAGCGTCGCCGCGGCCGCACCGACGATCGCGTCACCCCACACCACCGAGAAACCGAGACTCAGCAGGATTCCGACGCCGCCGAGGACGATGCCGGCGACGTCGATCCAGCGGGCCGGTGAGTACAGCGCCGCCGCGTACAGGAGATCGGCGAGGAAGATGATGGTCGCGAGGCTCGAACTCCCCGTCGTCAGTCCCTCCACCAGTACCACCGCGGCGCCCGCGAGCAGCATCGTCTGCGGGCGCCGCTGACGGAACAGGTGGATCGCGACGAACACGGCCAGAACGACGAACCCGACCGCGAGCGGAGGGGACTCGAACCCGCGGTTCCACTGGATGCGCAGACCTGCCGCGGCGCCCAGGAACCCGAGCAGGGCACAGCACACCGTGGCGAGGCCCACACGGTGCGCGCGCACGAACCCGCCGATGGATCGCTCGTGTGCCATTCCCCCATCCAATCAGCGGAGGCCCCCGTACGCGAGCGCCGAACGGACGAGACGCCCTACGCAGTTCTGCGTAGCTCGCCCGATGCGACCGCTCTCGGAGATCGGCCGCACTGCGGATGTGCGGAGGGAACGCCTCCCGGAGGATCGAAGCATGGACGCATTCACGGAACTGTTCGGCTCGAGCCCGCTCATCTGGGCCATCCTCGGCGCGGAGGCGGCGTTCTGGATCCTGCTCTTCGGCGGCCTCGCCGTCCGCTACCTGTTCAAGCAGCGCCGTCTCTCGACGATCATGCTCATCGGCGTCCCGGTCGTCGACCTCGTGCTCCTCGCCCTCACCGCGATCGACCTCGCCGGCGGCCAGGAGCCCAACTTCAGCCACATCCTCGCGGCCGTGTACCTCGGCTTCACGATCGGCTTCGGCCACGCGCTCATCACGAAGACCGACCGCTGGTTCGCGTACAAGTTCGCCGGTGGCCCGGAGCCCGTCAAGCAGCCGAAGTCCGGCCCCGCCTATGTCCGCAACGCGTGGCTCGAGTGGCGCCGCCTCGTCATCGCCTGGGCGATCGCCGTCATCGTCATCGTCGCGATGAAGGCCTTCTCCGGCTGGTCGGTCCCGACGTCGATCGCCGAGGCGAACAACGACCCGATGTGGGGTATGGCACTTCGTCTCACCCTCATCGTCGGCGTCTGGCTCGTCGCCGGGCCCGTCTACGCCACCTTCTTCCGCAACACACCTACTAACACCACAGCGGGGGTAGACGCCGCTCGAATGTCGGGAAAATAGCGCGCTGAGGGAGGTCCTATCTCATATCTGAGATAGAGTGCGAACATGGCAGACACCACGACAGTCGAACGAACCGACGCGACAGCACCGCTCCGTCAGGTCGGCGCCCTCATCAGAGGCGCCCGCCAAGGACGCAAACTCACCCAGGCGCAGCTCGCCGAACGAGTGGGCACCAGCCAGAGCGCGATCAACCGCATCGAGCAGGGCAGCCAGAACATCAGCATCGACCTCCTCAGCCGCATCAGCACGGCGCTCGACTCCGAGATCGTGTCGTTCGGGGAGCAGAAGAAGAACTCGCACCTGCGCGTCCAGGGCGGGACGCAGCTCCACGGCAGCATCGCGGTGCGCTCCAGCAAGAACGCCTCGGTGGCGCTCCTGTGCGCAGCGCTCATGAACCGCGGGCGCACGACGCTCCACGGCATCGCCCGCATCGTCGAGGTCGACCGCATCATCGACGTGCTCCGCAGCATGGACGTCTCGGTCACCTGGTCCGCGGACGGCAACGACGTCGAGGTCGTCGTGCCGGAACGCCTCAAGCTCGACGCCATCGACGAGGACGCCGGACGCCGCACCCGCAGCGTGCTCATGTTCCTCGGTCCGCTCCTCGGCCGGTACAACAGCTTCTCGCTCCCCTACGCCGGCGGCTGCGACCTCGGCACGCGCACGGTCGAACCACACCTCATCGCCCTGCGCCCCTTCGGTCTCTCGATCGAGGCGACTGGCGGCTGGTACGAGGCGAGCGTCGCGCCGGACTCCCTCGAGGAGATCACCGTCGTCCTCACGGAACGCGGCGACACCGTCACGGAGAACGCGATCATGGCCGCCGCGGTCCGCGACGGCAAGACGGTCATCCGCAACGCGAGCCCCAACTACATGGTCCAGGACCTGTGCTTCTACCTGGAGCTCCTCGGCATCACCGTCGAGGGGATCGGCACCACCACCCTCCGCATCCAGGGCCGCTCCGTCATCAACGAGGACGTCGACTACTGGCCGAGCGAGGACCCGGTGGAGGCCATGAGCCTCCTCACCGCCGGCATCGTCACTGGCTCGGAGATCACGGTCACGCGCGTCCCGATCGAGTTCATGGAGATCGAGCTCGCGACACTCGGCGAGATGGGGCTCACATACACCCGCACGCCAGAGTACGCGGCGGCCAACGGCAAGACGCGGCTCGTCGACGTCACCGTGCACCCGTCAGAGCTGCACGCTCCGATCGACAAGATCCACCCGATGCCGTTCCCCGGCCTCAACATCGACAACCTGCCGTTCTTCGCGGTCATCGCCGCATGCGCCGAGGGCGACACGCTCATCCACGACTGGGTGTACGAGGGTCGCGCGATCCACCTGACGGACCTCACGCGCCTCGGCGCAAACGTCCGGCTGCGCGATCCGCACCGCCTCGACATCTCCGGACCGACGCACTGGTCCGGCGCCGAGGTCAGCTGCCCGCCTGCCCTGCGCCCTGCGGTCGTCATCCTGCTCGCGATGCTGGCGGCGAAGGGCACGAGCGTGCTCCGGAACGTCGACATCATCGCACGCGGCTACGAGCAGCTGCAGGAGCGGTTGATCTCGCTCGGTGCGTCGATCGAGACGTTCCGCGACTGACGCGACCGCATCCGCGGGCCCGGCACCACGGCGCCCCGCACCACGAGGATGTTCACAACTCAGGACGGCTCCGGCGCGTCGCCGCCGACACGCCGTCGCGGGACCGCGACACGCCGCGGCGCTCCTGAGTTGTGAACACCCGACACGGCCGCAGCGCACGTCGGACCCACACGAGAACGGCCCCGAGCAGACGCTCGGGGCCGTTCTCGTGTGCGGGGTGCGCGTCAGTCGCGGACCGTCGCGCCGAAGCGCTCGGCGGCCAGCGCTGCGCCGGCGAGCTTCGCGTCGCTCGCCTCCGCCGCGGTCAGCGTGCGGTCGGCGGCACGGAAGCGCAGCGCGAAGGTGAGGCTCTTCTCCCCCTCGGCCACGCCCTGCCCGCGGTAGTCGTCGACGAGCTGGATGTGTTCCAGCAGCTCGCCAGCGCCCTCACGGACGGCGGCGAGGACGTCGCCGGCAGCGGCATCGGCCGGGACGACGATCGACAGATCCTGCGTCGCCGCGGGGAACGTGCCGATCGTGGTCGCCTCGACGGGCTTGTCGCCCAGTTCGATGAGGCGGTCGAGGTCGAGCTCGGCGACGGCGACGACACGCGGCAGGTGCGCCTCCTCGGCGATCGCCGGGTGCAGTTCGCCCGCGTAGCCGACGTGGTGTCCGTCGACGAGCAGTTCGGCCGTGCGTCCCGGATGGAACGCCTGGTGTGAACCCTGCTTGACCTCGATCTCGACGCCGAGTGCGCGAGCGACGGCGTGCACGGCGTCGAGGGCGTCGGCGATCCCGACGGCCACGGCGGCCTGTCCCGGCTGCTTCGGCGTGCTGTTGCCGAAGGCGAGTACGGCGACGTGGTGCGGCTGAGGCGGAACGCCGTCCTCCAGCTCGCGCAGCTGCTCCTGCGTCGGCAGCGCGGCCCCGGCGGGCAGCGTCTCCTGACCGTAGGAACCGTGGCGCGAGGGACGGAAGACCAGCCCGATCTCCGAGATCGACACGTCCGTCATCCCACGGGAGAGGTTGCGGTGCGCGACCTCGAGCAGGCCAGGCAGAAGCGAGGTGCGCAGGAACGGCGATCGGGCGTCGAGCGGGTTCGCGAGCTTGATCGCGGGGACCTCTCGCACCTCCGCGGAGCCGTAGCGGTTGTTCGCTTCAGCCGTGACGAACGGGTACGCGAGCACCTCGGTCGCCCCGGAGTATGCCAGCGCGTCAGCCGTGCTGCGACGCAGACGCTGCGAACGCGTGAGTCCGCGTCCGGGAGGCGCGACGGGCAGGATCGACGGGATGCGATCGTAGCCGAGGATACGGGCCACTTCCTCTGCGAGATCCGACTTGTCCGTGATGTCGGGACGCCAGGTGGGCGGCGTCACGAGCAGCCCGTCATCGGTCTCCTCGATGCGTCCGCCGACTTCTGCGAGGGCGCCGCGCGACTCCTCATCGCCGAACTCGACGCCCACGAGCCCCGTGATGTAGCCGTTCGGCAGAAGGATCGGTTCGCGGTCCGGTGACGCCTGGTAGACGGAGCCGACGCTGTCGGGCGTCCCACCGGCGAGGTCGACGAGGAGCTGGGTGACCCGGCCCGCAGCGGCGACGGCGACCTGCGGGTCGACGCCGCGCTCGAAGCGCTTGGACGCCTCGCTCGGCAGCTTGTGCCGACGGGCCGTGCGCGCGATCGACACGGAGTCGAAGTTCGCCGCCTCGATGAGGACGTTGCGGGTCTCTGCGCCGATCTCGGTCGACTGCCCTCCCATCACGCCCGCGAGGCCGATGGGACCGGACTCGTCCGTGATGAGGAGGTCCTCCCCGTGCAGCGTGCGCTCCTGCTCGTCGAGCGTGACGATCGTCTCGCCGTGCACTGCACGACGGACGGTGAGGCCCCCCGACAGCTTGTCGAGGTCGTACCCGTGGATCGGCTGGCCGAGTTCGAGCATGACGTAGTTCGTGATGTCCACGATGAGCGAGATCGACCGGATGCCGGCGAGTTTCAGACGCGCGACCATCCACGGCGGCGTCGGCCGTGTGGGGTCCACGTCGCGGACGACGCGCGTGACGAAGACGGCGGAGCCGACGCGGCCACGGATGGGCGCCTGATCGTCGATCGTGACGGTGAAGCCTTCGAGCGCGCCCGTGAACGCTTCCGGCACGGCCGATGCGGGGTCGCGGAATGCGGCGCCCGTCGCGTGCGAGTACTCGCGGGCGACGCCGCGGATCGAGAACGCGTACCCGCGGTCCGGCGTGACGTTCAGCTCGACCGCGGTGTCGTCGAGACCGAGCAGCGCGATGGCGTCGGTGCCGACGGGCGCGTCGACGCCGATCGTCGACAGGCGGAGGATGCCGTCGTGGTCGTCTCCGAGACCGAGCTCACGGGAGGAGGCGATCATGCCGTCCGAGACGTGACCGTAGGTCTTGCGCGCGGCGATCGGGAACGGCCCGGGCAGCACGGCGCCAGGAAGCGTCACCACGACCTTGTCGCCGGGGAAGAAGTTGCCCGCGCCACAGACGATGCCGCGGACGGCGTCGTCGGCATCGCCCTCGGCGACGCGCACCTGGCACCACCGGATGGTCTTGCCGTTCGACTGCGGTTCCTCGACGAATTCGAGGACCTCGCCGACGACGATCGGACCCGTCAGCTCGAAACTGTGCAGGTCCTCCTCTTCGAGCCCGACGCGGACGAGCGCCGCGTGGACGTCCTCCGGAGTGGTTCCCGGAGCGAGGTCGACGTACTCGCCGAGCCAGCTGAGTGGAACACGCACGATCAGACCACCATTCCGAATTGCTGGGAGAAGCGGACGTCGCCCTCCACCATCTCCCTCATGTCCTGCACGCCGTCGCGCAGCATCAGGCCGCGCTCGACTCCCATGCCGAAGGCGAACCCGGAGTAGACCTCCGGGTCGATGCCGGCCGAGCGGAGGACGTTGGGGTTGATCATGCCGCAGCCGCCCCACTCGATCCAGCGCGGGCCGTCCTTGAACGTGGGGTGCCAGAAGTCGAGCTCGGCGCTCGGCTCCGTGAACGGGAAGAAGCTCGGACGCAGGCGCACTTCGGCGTCGTCGCCGAAGACGGACTTCACGAAGTGGTCGAGCGTCCCGCGGAGGTGCGCCATCGTCAGGCCCTTGTCCACCGCGAGGCCCTCGAACTGCATGAAGACGGGGGTGTGCGTCGCGTCGAGCTCGTCGGTGCGGTAGACCCGGCCCGGCGCGAGGACGTACACGGGAAGTTCGCGCTCGAGGAGCGACCGTACCTGCACGGGCGAGGTGTGGGTGCGCAGCACGAGGTGCGACTCGGGCGGCTCCACGAAGAAGGTGTCCTGCATCGCGCGGGCGGGGTGGTCCGCGTCGAAGTTGAGCGCGTCGAAGTTGAACCACTCGCTCTCGACCTCCGGACCCTCCGCGATCTCCCAGCCCATGCCGATGAAGATGTCGGACACGCGGTCCTGGAGGAGGGTCAACGGGTGGCGCGCACCCGGCTGACGACGCGACGGCACCGCAGTGACGTCGATCGTCTCGGCTGCGAGGCGGGCTTCCGTCTCCGCCGCGACGATCTCGGTCTCCCGGGCGGCGATCGCCTGGGAGACACGACCGCGCGCCTGGCCGACGAGCTTGCCGAGAGCGGCCTTCTGGTCGGCGGGCGCACTGCGGAGCGATCCGTTGAGCGTCGCGAGGGTCGAGGACTCGCCGGCGTGAGCCGATCGAGCCGCTTTGAGGGCCGTGGAGTCGGTTGCAGCGGCGACCGCTGCGAGCGCGGACTCGACGGCTGCGTTCACCGTTTCCGGAGTGATGGGGGTTGCGTCAGACACGAGAAGCAAGTCTACCCAGGTGGGCGGCGGGGCGGGCGGAGCGGAGGCCCCGAGCCGGTTTCGGTTCGGGGCCTCCGGCTGCAGCAAGGATGCTCTCGGGCGAGATCACGCCCGCTGTTGCGCGATGACCTGCGTGTCCGTCACCTCGAGCGTCGTGTCGAGTCTCGCTCCACGCACCCGGGGCGACCGCCTCGTCCGGATCTCGACCCACTTCGCGATGCCGGAGAGGATGAGGCAGAGCACGATGTAGATCGAACCCATCACGATGATCGACGGGATGATCGGGCTGCCGTACAGCGCCTGCGAACCGAACTGCTTCGCGAGGTACAGAAGCTCCTGGTAGGTGATGAGGAAGCCGAGCGCCGTGTCCTTGAGGGTGACGACGAGCTGCGCGATGATGACGGGCATCATCGCCCGGATCGCCTGCGGGAACAGGATGATGCGCATCACACCGGACTTCCGGAGCCCGATCGCGTAGCCCGCTTCCTTCTGGCCTCGCGGGAGCGACTCGATGCCGGCCCGGAAGATCTCGGAGAACACCGCGGCGTTGTAGAGCGTGAGGCCGACGACGACGGCGATGAACGGGGTCACCTTCACCCCGAGCGGCGGCAGCCCGTAGTACATGAGCATCATCAGGATGAGCACGGGGACGGCTCGGAAGAACTCGATGAAGATCGTGAACGGAACGCTGACGATCTTGTGGTCGGAGAGCCGGCCGATCGCGAGCACGAGCCCGAGGACGAGACTGAGCACCGCAGCGACCGCGAATGCCGAGAGCGTCGCGCCCGTCGCCTGCAGGATCTGCTCCCACACGCGCGGGAAGGTGAAGAGCTTCCACTTCGATGCGGTGAACTGGCCGGTCTCGATGAAGCGGTAGACGATGAACGCGAAGATCGCCACAACGACGATCACGGTCGCGAGACCGATCCAGCGGTAGCGGACGACGGCTTTCGGGCCGGGGGTGTCGAACAGGACGGAGCTCATCGCGCCACCTTCCATTTCTTCTCGAACGCTCGTTGAGCGAGCGAGAGCAGCGAGACGAGTGCGACGAAGATCAGCGCGACCCACAGGAGCCCGATGAGGAGCGGTTCACCGCGCTCGGACAGGTTCGCTCGGATGGCCCCGGCTTCTGCGACGGAGAACCCTGCGGCGACGGTGGTGTTCTTGAGGAGCGCGATGAGCACGCTGAAGAGGGGCGGCAGCACCGCCCGGAACGCCTGCGGGAGGATGATCAGCGTCATGGTCAGACCGAAGGGCAGGCCGATCGCCCTGGCCGCCTCCGCCTGGCCGAGGGGAACCGTGTTGACGCCGGAGCGCAGCACCTCGGCCACGTACGTCGCCGTGTAGAGGCTGAGGCCGATGATCGCGAGGGTCGTGTAGTTGACGTCCGGCAGGCCGAGCTTCGGGTAGCCGAACGCGAAGAAGAAGAGGATGAGGGTCAGCGGGGTGTTGCGCACCGTGTTGACGTACAGCGTGCCGAAGAAGCGCATGGACGGGACGGGCGAGACCCGCATCGCCCCGACGATCGTGCCGAGGATCAGGGCGAAGAACCCCGAGACGACGAACAGCAGGAGGGTGTTCTTGAACCCCGTGACGAAGAGGTCGAGGTTGTCGAGGAGGACGTTCATGTCCAGCGCGCCTTTCCGAGATGGTCGCCCGATGCTGGAAGCAGGGGCGGAGTCGACGGGACAGCTCCCCCGGACGGCCGCTGGTCGGCGGCCGCCCGGGGCGCTGCTTAGTAGTCGTCGACCTTCGGCTGCGTCACCTTGGTGCCGGAGGCGCCGAGGGTGGAGTCGTAGATCGCCGTCCAGGTGTCGCCACCATCGGTGAACATCGTGTTGATGAAGTGCCGGAGGGCGTCGTCGCCCTTCGGCAGGCCGACGCCGTACAGCTCGGTGCTGAACGGCTTCCCGACGACCTTGAGCGTGTCGGGCGATGCCGACGCATAGCCGATGAGGATGGCCTGGTCGGTCGTGACCGCATCGGCCTTGCCATCGGTCAGGGCTTCCACGCACTGCGAGTACGTGTCGAACTCGACCGTCTTCGTGTCCGGGAAGTTGTCCTTGATGTTCTGGATCGGCGTGGAGCCTGTCGCAGAGCAGACCGTCTTGCCGGCGAGATCGTCCTCGGACGTGATGTCCTTGTTGTCGGACGCGACCAGCAGACCCTGTCCGGTCTCGAAGTACGGGCCGGCGAAGTCGATCTGCGTCTTGCGCTTGTCGGTGATCGAGTAGGTGCCGACGTAGTAGTCGATGTCACCGTTCACGATCGCGGATTCGCGGTTCGCGCTCGGGATCGCCTTGAACTCGATCTTGTCGGCGTCGAAGCCGAGCGATGCCGCGATCCACGTCGCGATCTGGATGTCGAATCCACTGCGCTCCCCCGTCGCCGCGTCGAGGTAGCCGAGTCCCGGCTGGTCCTCCTTGACGCCGATCCGCACCTTGTCGGCGGACTTCATCTTGTCGAACGTGGGGCTGCCTTCGAGCGTGACGTCCTTCGCGACCTCGAAGGTGGGAGCGCTGTCGCTCGATCCTTCGGTCGATCCGGGGCTGCCTGCGTCGCCGCTCGAGCAGCCGGCGAGTGCGAGGGTCACGGCTGCGACCCCTGCGGTAATGAACATGAGCCTCTTGCGCATGTTTTCCTTCCTTCCTTGGTGCCCTGTGTCGGGCCGATCGGTTGGTGAGGTCTGCCGCGGGCGATGGCCCATGGCAGGAGTTGTGCGGTCGGGTGTTCGGGTGTCTCGGGGCTTCGGTGGTCGGTGAACTGGTCGGTGAACTGGTCGGGCGGGGCGGCGGGTCAGGCGGGGCGGCTGGTGGGACGGGGTCGTGGGTTGACCGGCAAGCGGTTCAGTTCGGGCGGCTGTTCCGCCGACGCGGCGGCGTCAGTGCGTCAGGAGCTTCGAGAGGAAGTCCTTCGCGCGGTCCGTCTCCGGTTTCGTGAAGAACGTCTCCGGGTCGGTGTCCTCGAGGATCTCGCCATCGGCCATGAAGACGACGCGGTCGGCGGCCTTCCTGGCGAAGCCCATCTCGTGCGTGACGACGATCATCGTCATGCCCTCGCTTGCGAGCTGGACCATCACGTCGAGGACCTCGTTGATCATCTCGGGGTCGAGCGCCGATGTCGGCTCGTCGAAGAGCATGACCTTGGGCTTCATGGCGAGCGCACGGGCGATCGCGACGCGCTGCTGCTGGCCGCCGGAGAGTTGGGCGGGCAGCTTGTCCGCCTGCACGCCGACGCCGACGCGTTCGAGGAGCACCTTCGCGGCCTCGTCGGCATCGGCGCGCTTCTGCTTGCGGACCTTGATGGGACCGAGCGTCACGTTCTCGCGGATGGTCTTGTGGGCGAAGAGGTTGAACGACTGGAAGACCATCCCGACGTCGGCGCGCAACTCGGCGAGCTGCTTGCCTTCCTCTGGAAGCTTCTTCCCGTCGATGCGGATCTCACCCGAGGTGATGGTCTCGAGCCGGTTGATCGTGCGGCAGAGGGTCGATTTCCCTGACCCGGAGGGTCCGATGACGACGACGACCTCACCCTTGTTGACGGTGAGGTTGATGTTCTTCAACGCCTGGAAATCGCCGTAGTGCTTGTCCACGTTCTGCATGACGACGAGGGGTTCGCCATGATCGGCGACGATGGGGTTGCTCGTCGTTTCGTAGGGATTGCGCTGCGCGGACGGGTTGACCGGTTCGGAGTTCGGCACTGTTGGCTCCATGGCCCCCACGTTAGGGGAACGGAACCGCCGAGCACCGTTTTGTCACATGACGGTTACACGTTTGTGACCGAATCGGCAACGGATGTTGCTCAAGCGTGCTGGGCGAACGCACTCTCGAAGACGCACACGGACGCGGCAGTCGCAAGGTTCATGCTCTCCGCATGGCCGTAGATCGGTACCGTAAGTGCACGGTCCACAACGAGCAGCTGCTCGTCGGTGAGCCCGCGAGCCTCATTGCCGAAGACCCAGGCCGTCGGCTGGGCGAGGATGCCCTCCGAACGCGCGACCAGGAGGTCGTCGCCCTTCACATCGGCGGCGAGGACCTGGAGTCCGGCGCCGCGGGCGCGCTCGACGACCGAGGAGAGCTCTGCATCCACGGCGACGGGCAGGTGGAAGAGGGAACCGGTCGTGGACCGGACCACCTTCGGGTTGTACAGATCGACCGTGCGACCGCTCAGGACGACGGCGTCGGCCCCCGCGGCATCGGCGGCGCGGATGATCGTACCGAGGTTGCCCGGGTCCCGGACCTCCTCGAGGATCACGACGAGCTTCGGCTGGCCGGCGAAGATGTCCTTGACCGAGGTCGGGAACTGGTGCGCGACCGCGACGAACCCCTGCGGCGTGACGGTGTCCGCCATCGACTCGAGGACCTGCTCGGTGACGAACTCCACCTCGATGTCCGCGTCGGCCGCGGCCTGGGCGATGTCCCCGTAGCGTTCGAGCGCCGTCGGCGTCGCGAAGAGGTCGACGACCAACTGGGGTCGGTAGGTGAGCGCCTCAGAGACCGCTTGGGGTCCTTCGAGGAGGAACAGGCCGGTTTCCAGTCTCGCCGGGCGTTTGGCGAGCTTGGCTACGGCACGGACGCGTGGTGAACGCGGATTGTCGAGCACGATCCCAGTCTAGGCCGAGGGCGCCCTGCCCGACGAATGCCGGAGAGTCCTGAGCAGGAAAACACGGTGGCGCCCCTGGGAGAACACGAACGGCCCGGTTCCGCAGGGGAACCGGGCCGTTCGAAGTGTTGCCGTCCGCAGAGGACGCAGGAGTCGTGACGACTACGCTGCGGTGACCTTGGGAGCCGAGGTGTCGGCGGGCAGGGCTGCCTTGGCAGCCTTCACGAGCGTCGTGAACGTCGCTGCGTCGTTGACCGCGAGGTCGGCGAGGATACGACGGTCGACCTCGATGCCGGCAAGGCTGAGACCCTGGATGAGGCGGTTGTACGTGAGGCCGTTGGCGCGCGATGCAGCGTTGATGCGCTGGATCCACAGGCGACGGAAGTCACCCTTCCGTGCGCGACGGTCACGGTACGAGTAGACGAGCGAGTGCGTGACCTGCTCTTTGGCCTTGCGGTACAGGCGCGAACGCTGTCCGCGGTAGCCGGAGGCGCGCTCGAGGATGACGCGACGCTTCTTGTGAGCGTTGACCGCCCTTTTGACTCTTGCCATGTTCTGTGTGTTCCTTCGGTGTAGCGGTCGTTAGCGACCGAGCAGCTTCTTCATGACCTTGGCGTCGGCCGGAGCCAGCACCTGGTCCTGGTTCAGGCGACGGGTACGACGGCTGGACTTGCTCTCCAGGTTGTGGCGCATACCGGCCTGCTGCTTCATCAGCTTGCCGCTGCCGGTGACCTTGAATCGCTTCTTGGCCCCGGAGTGGGTCTTCTGCTTCGGCATTCGATTCCTCTTTCTTATCGGTTCTCGTCGGCAGATGACTCTGCCTCAGCGGTCTCGACGGCTTCCGGCTCCTCGGCCGGACGCGCCTTCGATGCCGCACGGTGTGCGTTGGCCTCGGCCTTGGCTTCCGCTTTGTTCTTCAGCGGGCCGATGACCATGACCATGTTGCGTCCGTCGACGGTGGGGGTGGATTCGATGGTTCCGAATTCCGACACGTCTTCGGCAAACTTGCGGAGCAGGCGTACGCCCTGCTCTGGACGGGACTGCTCGCGGCCGCGGAACTGGATCATGGCTTTCACCTTGTCACCGGTCTTGAGGAAGCCCTCAGCCCGCTTGCGCTTGGTCTCGTAGTCGTGAGCGTCGATCTTGAGGCGGAAACGAACCTCTTTGAGGATCGTGTTCGCCTGGTTGCGCCGGGCTTCTTTCGCCTTCTGCGCAGCTTCGTACTTGAACTTGCCGTAGTCCATGATCTTCGCGACGGGCGGCTTGGAATTGGGTGCGACTTCGACGAGGTCGAGGTCAGCTTCCTGCGCGAGGCGAAGGGCGACCTCGATTTTGACGACGCCGACCTGTTCTCCGCCTGGGCCGACGAGACGGACCTCCGGGACGCGGATACGGTCATTGGTACGGGGATCGCTGATGCGGAACTCCTCTACTGGGTGGGTTGCCACACGCCCGAATGGATATCCGCACGTGACGAAAGTGGATCAACACACACCCGTACCCCCGAACAGAATTCGGTGAGTACACACACCCTTGCTACCGAACGTGAAACACGTCTGGCGGAGCGTGACAACCCGGTAACCTTGTCTAGCGGTCAAGCGCGGGTGGGAGAATCTCCTCTTTCGTACCGGAACCAAAGTCCCGGAGCACCGCACAAGACTACCAGAGGATTGACGTGAACGACAGCACTACTCCGCACACTTCCCCGTACGACGATGACGACGAGACGTTCCAGGCCACACGAGACATCGCGGAGGTGCCTGCGGTGGAGGTCATCACGACCGCAGCGGTGCACCTCATGAGCGCCGCTGCGATCAAGTGCGGCCTCGCCGACGACCCGGATCAGCAGCTCGATCTGGATGAAGCGCGCAAGCTCATCAACGCGCTCGCGGGCCTCATCACGGCCGGTGCGCCGGAGATCGCCGACATGCACGCGCGGTCGTTGCGCGACGGTCTGCGGTCACTGCAGCTCGCCTTCCGTGAGGCGTCGAGCATCCCGGACCCGATCGGTCAGGGGCCCGGCGAGAAGTGGACGGGTCCCGTCAACTAGCTCCGCCGTCCTCCCACCCCACCCCACCCCACCCAAACCTCCGTTTTCGTGCAAGAAGTGCCCTCGAAAAGGGTCGTATTGCACGAAAACGGAGGTTTGGGGTGTGCAGGGCGGGCTCAACCGGCGGCGGGATCAGGCCGCGGAGAGCTTGACGGCGAGCGAGTCGACGCGGGTCGCGATGACCTCGTCGGCGGCCCAGCGCTGCGCGAGTCGCGCGAGCACGGCGTCCAGTTCCGTCTGCGTCAGTCCGGCGAGGAGTCGCAGGCCGATGACGAGCTCGGACGCAGCGAGTCGCGCACCCGGGTCTCCGGCGGAGAGGTCCACGCCCACGACCGCCAACTCGGACTCGATCGACCGCTCGAAGGCCTCGATGACCGAACGGTCCGCATAACTCGGCGTCCATGGCAGTGACTGCGCGATCGCCCAGAGCGCCGGGCGACGGATCGCGAACTCGGTCGGACTCGTGGGGTCGAGGACGACCACGTCGGTCTGCTCGCTCGCCGCCGCAAGCGCGACTCGAACACCGTCGGCCGGGATCGGCCGCGCTTTCGCGTTCCACGACGACATCGCGTCCACCGAGCTGAACACCGGCAGGACGGTGCGCCCGTCGGGGCCGTCGACCGTCACGATCGAGAGCTCCTGCGACTTGTCGACGAGCTCGCCGTGATGATTCTCCCCCGCTTCGCCCAGGTGGGCGACGAGTGGGATGAGGAGCCGCGATTCACGGAACGCGTCGACGACCTCTGCTTCCCCGACCTCGCGCGCTTGGAACCGGCGGATGGCTTCGATCAAGCGCTCTGGAGCGCTACCGTCGTCCGTCGAGGGAGGAGTGGACGGGAAGCTGCGTCCGGCCCACGGCTGGCCCGCGGAGTCCGCGTGGTTGCCGTGGTCGTGACGTGCTCCGGTCGGTTCCTCCCGACCGGGATCAGTCGGACGCGACATCCAGCGCCTCGGCGAGGGTGAACGCGCCCGCGTAGAGGGCCTTGCCGATGATGGCACCCTCGAGGCCCTTGGGGACGAGCGCGCGAAGCGCCGTGAGGTCGTCGAGGCTCGACACGCCGCCGGAAGCGACGACGGGGCGGTGCGTGCGCTCCATGACCTGTTTGAGGAGCTCGATGTTGGGGCCCTGCAGCGTGCCGTCCTTCGTGACGTCGGTCACCACGTAGCGCGCGCAACCGGCCTGCTCGAGGCGGTCAAGCACGGTCCAGAGGTCGCCGGCGTCCTGCGTCCAGCCACGGGCGGCGAGCGTCGTTCCACGAACGTCCAGCCCGACGGCGATCGCTTCGCCGTACTGACCGATGACGTTCGCGGCCCACTCGGGATTCTCGAGCGCGGCGGTGCCGAGGTTGATGCGCTTGGCACCGGTCTCGAGGGCCTGCTCCAGCGAGGCGTCGTCGCGGATGCCGCCGGACAGCTCGATGTTCACGCCGCGGGTCTGCTTGATGACCTTCTTGAGGATCGAACGGTTGTTGCCCCGGCCGAACGCCGCATCGAGGTCGACGAGGTGGATCCACTCGGCGCCCTGGTCGGCCCAGTCCATGGCCGCGTCGACGGGGTCGCCGTAGTTGGTCTCCGTGCCGGCCTCACCCTGGGTGAGGCGGACGGCCTTTCCTCCGGCGATGTCGACCGCGGGGAGCAGCACCAGTCCGGGGGTCGTGTTGAACTCGCTCATCACTCACTGTCTCTCTTGGATGCGGCCGGATCGTCGCACCGGCACAAGCACAAGATCCTAGTCCTCTAGAGGGTGCCGAGCCAGTTGGAGAGGAGGCGGATGCCGGCCGTGCCGGACTTCTCCGGGTGGAACTGCGTCGCGGAGAGCGGACCGTTCTCCACTGCGGCGAGGAACGGGGTTCCGTGGGTCGCCCAGGTCAGGCGTGGTTTGGGGAACGGCGGCATGACGTCGAGCGTCCAGTCCTGGGCACCATAGGAGTGCACGAAGTAGAAGCGTTCGTCTGCGATGCCCTCGAACAGGACCGATTCCGGATCCGAGTCGACCGTGTTCCAGCCCATGTGCGGGATGACGGGCGCGTCGAGCCGTGTGACGGCTCCTGGCCATTCTCCGAGGCCTTCCGACTCCACGCCGCGCTCGACGCCGCGCTCGAAGAGCACCTGCATGCCGACGCAGATGCCGAGGACGGGACGGCCGCCCGCGAGGCGGCGGTCGATCAGTTCGTCTCCGCGGGAGGCCTTGAGCGCATCGATGACGGCGCTGAACGCACCGACACCGGGCACGACGAGGCCGTCAGCATTCTGCGCGGCCGCGCGGTCGCCCGTGAGCTCGACATCGGCCCCCGCCAGCTCCAGGGCCTTGACGGCGGAGTGGACGTTGCCGGAGCCGTAGTCGAGGACGACGACGCGTGGGCGAGCCGAGGTCACAGGGCGCCCTTGGTCGACGGGATGCCGGTCACGAGCGGGTCGAGCGCCTTCGCCTGGCGGAACGCGCGCGCGAACGCCTTGAGTTCCGCTTCGGCGATGTGGTGCGGGTCGCGGCCGGAGAGCACGCGGACGTGCACGGTGAGCGCCGCGTTGTACGCGATCGCCTCGAAGACGTGGCGGACCATCGAGCCGGTGAAGTGTCCGCCGATCAGGTGGAACTCGAAGCCCTCTGGCTCGCCCTCGTGCACGAGGTACGGGCGACCGGAGATATCGACGACGGCCTGCACGAGAGCCTCATCCAGCGGCACGAGCGCGTCGCCGTAGCGCGAGATGCCCGACTTGTCGCCGAGCGCCTGACGGATCGCCTGACCGAGAACGATCGCGACGTCCTCGACCGTGTGGTGCACGTCGATCTCGATGTCGCCTTTCGCGCGCACCGTGAGGTCGGTGAGCGAGTGCTTCGCGAACGCCGTCAGCAGGTGGTCGTAGAACGGAACGGAGGTGTCGATGTGGCTGACGCCCGTGCCGTCGAGGTTCAGTTCCAGTTCGATGCTGGATTCACTCGTCTCGCGCTGCAGACGGGCGGTGCGCTGCTGGGTGCTCATGCGGCCAGTCTATCGGCGGCGGACGCGGGATCGGCATCCGTCACACGGGTCGCGAAGCGGATGGATGCACCTATCGTTGAAGGTGAGGTGACCATGACCAGAACCATCGACCACACCACGTCCCCGCTCGATCAGCACGAGATCGAAGCGATCCGGACGCGGTTCCCCCTGCTCACGAGCGTCGTCAACGGACATCCGCTCGTCTATCTGGACTCCGGAGCGACCTCGCAACGACCGGAATCGGTCATCGACGCGGAGGCCGACTACGCGAGGCGGTCGAACTCCGCCGTGCACCGCGGTGCGCACACGCTCGCCGCAGAGGCCACCGAACTCTTCGAGCAGGCCCGCGAGCGGGTGGCGACGTTCATCGGCGCGGACCCGCGGGAGGTCGTCTGGACGTCGGGCGCCACCGGCGCCCTCAACCTCCTCGCCTACGCGATCGGCAACGCGAGCGCCGGCCTCGGCGGTCCGGAAGCCGATCGGTTCCGGCTCAGAGCGGGCGACGAGATCGTCGTGACCGAGGCCGAGCACCACGCGAACCTCATCCCCTGGCAGCAGCTCGCGGCGCGCACCGGCGCGGTCCTCCGCTTCATCCCGGTCGACGACCACGGGATCATCGATGCCGACGCCGCGGCCGGCATCATCGGGGAACGCACGCGCATCGTCGCGTTCGCCCACGTCTCGAACGTCACTGGCGCAATCGCGCCCGTCGAACGGTTCACCTCGCTCGCGCACGCCGTCGGCGCCCTCGTCGTCCTGGACGCGTGCCAGTCCGTACCGCACCTCCCCATCGACGTGACCGAGCTCGGCGTGGACTTCCTCGTCTTCTCCGGCCACAAGATGCTCGGACCCACCGGGATCGGCGTCCTCTGGGGCCGCCGCGCACTGCTCGACGCCCTGCCGCCGTTCCTCACGGGCGGATCGATGATCCAGACCGTGACGATGGAGGGAGCCACCTTCCTGCCCTCGCCGCAGCGGTTCGAGGCCGGGACACAGCCCGTCTCGCAGGCCATCGCTCTCGCAGCGGCTATCGACGTGCTCGGCGCCTACGGGATGGACCGCATCCACGCGACCGAGTCCGCCTACGGTCAGCGACTGGCCTCGGGCCTCGCAGCCATCCCGGGCGTCCGGCTCATCGGTCCCCGCCCGGGCGACGAACGCGTCGGACTCGCGGCCTTCGATCTGGAGGGCGTCCACGCCCACGACGTGGGGCAGTTCCTCGACGACCAGGGCATCGCGATCCGCGTCGGCCACCACTGCGCGCAGCCGCTCCACAGAAGACTCGGCCTCACCGCATCGACACGAGCGAGCACCTACCTCTACACCACGGAAGCGGAGATCGACGCGTTCCTCGAATCGACGAGCCGGGTCGCCGCGTTCTTCGGAGCCGAGCGATGAGCGGCCTCGAGAGCCTGTACCAGCAGCTCATCCTCGACCATGCGAAGGAGCGCCACGGCTTCGGCCTACACGACGGCGCCGCAGCGGAAGCGCATCAGCTGAACCCGACGTGCGGCGACGAGGTCACCCTGCAGCTCCACCTCGCCGCCGACGGCGAGCACCTCGAATCGATCGCCTGGGAAGGCCACGGCTGCTCGATCTCCCAGGCATCCACGTCATGCCTGTCCGATCTCGCTCCCGGACTCACGATCGCGGAGCTCACCCAGCTCGCAGACGAGTTCAGAGAGGTCATCCGGTCACGCGGCAAGCTGGAGTTCGATGAGGACCGCTTCGGGGACGCCGCGGCCTTCAGCGGTGTTTCGAAGTACATCGCGCGCGTGAAGTGCGCAATGCTCCCCTGGGTCGCCGCGGAGGAAGCCGTGACGAAGCTCCCCGCCTGAGCGACGCTCGACGGAACGTGACGAGCCCGGCTGCGCGATTCGCTCAGGCGGGCTCGTCCCGTTGCACCGCGGTTCGATGAACGTGAGCGGACCGTCGTGAGCGGACCGTCGTGAGCGGTCAGCGGTCAGCGGGCGGTCAGCGGGCGGTGACGGAGGCCAGGGCTTCGAGGAACGCTGTCGTCTCCGCCTCTGTCCCTGCAGTCACCCGCAGGTGGTTCGGGATGCCGACGTCACGGATGAGGATGCCACGAGCGAAGAGCTCCTCGAAGACCGCGTTCGGATCGTCGACCCCGCCGAAGAGGACGAAGTTCGACCCGCTCCGGTGCGGCTGGTAGCCGAGCGCTTCGAGCTCGACCACGAGGCGATCGCGCTGGCCGCGGATGTCGTCGACCATCGCGAGCATCTCCGCGGAGTGGCGGAGCGCCGCCGTGGCCGCCGCCTGGGTCAGAGCGCTGAGGTGGTAGGGCAGCCGGACGAGCCGGAGGGCGTCGATCACGGCAGGGTCGGCCGCGAGGTAGCCGACGCGGACGCCTGCGAATGCGAACGCCTTGCTCATGGTGCGCGAGACGAGGAGACGCGGACGGCCTTCGAGGAGCGTCAGCGCGCTCGCCTCTCCGTCGGGCGCGAACTCGGCGTACGCCTCGTCGACGACGACGATTCCGCTCGACGCCTCGTAGACGGCCTCGATCGTCTCGAGGGAGAGCGGCGTGCCCGTCGGGTTGTTCGGCGAGCACAGGAAGATGACGTCCGGATCCGATTCGCGCACCTGGGCTGCGGCCGTCTCCGGGGAGAGCTCGAAATCGGCGTCTCGGGTCGCTGCGATCCAGGTGGAGCCGACGCCCGCGGCGAGCAGCGGATACATCGAGTAGGTCGGGGTGAACCCGAGCAGCGAACGGCCGGGTCCGCCGAACGCCTGGAGGATGTGCTGCAGGACCTCGTTCGATCCGTTTCCGGCCCACACCTGTTCGGCGGTCACGCCGTGGCCGAGGTAGCGGGCGAGCGACTCGCGCAGTTCGGTGAACTCGCGGTCCGGGTACCGGTTGACGGTCAGGACTGCGGCGGCAAGGGAGGCGACGATGTCGTGTGCGACGTCCTCAGGGATGGGGTGCGTGTTCTCATTGACGTTGAGGGCAACGGGCACGTGGGCCTGCGGAGCGCCGTAGGGGATCTTCCCCCGAAGGTCGTCGCGGATGGGGAGGTCGTCGAGAGCGGTCACCCGTCAATCGTACCGACTACACCGCCGCAGACCGGCGAAACAGCCGTCTCATCGACCGACGCATCGACCGGCTGCTCAGCTCGCGTACTGCTGCGGGATGGCGAGACGCTGCCCCGGCTCCACACGAGCGGTGGACAGCTGATTCAGGTTCATGATCTCCGCGATGACATCCCTCGGGTCCGCCGACGGCGCGATCGACTCGGCGAGCTCCCAGAGGGACTCCCCCGGGTCGACCGTCACGTAGGTGAACTGGACGGACTGACCGGCTACCCCGGGCCCCGACGCCGCAGCGGATCCTGCGCCGACGGACAGCACGGCTACGGCGACGACGAGCGGGAGGGCTGCGAGCACGGTGAAGACCACGCGGCCTCGTCGTGTGAGACGGAGTCGCGAGTGCGACAGTGCCGTGCGTGAGGGCGTCGATGCGGATCCGGGCACGGCCCGTGCGGACATCGCTTGTGTCGGCATCGCTTGTGTCGGCATCGCTTGTGTCGGCATCGCTTGTGTCGGCATCGACGGGAATCCGATGAGTGCTGCAGTCATGACTACCTCCAAGTGCTCGTCTGCAGGAAGTGCGGGTCTTCCTGACGAGGTTTCGCATCCGGTGTTCGGCCAGGAGCACCGGATGCGAAGCTATGTTCCGAATATATCTTCGATTGTTCGAATGTTCAAGCACGTCTTCGGATCTATTTCCTCGAAAACCTGCGACACGCTCGAACGAATGTTTGTCTCTGGCACTCGGGTTGGATACAGTTTCGAGTGTTGGAACGAGTACACCAGCACCCACTGACACTGGTCCGGGCAGGAGCGACATGGCAGCGAACGGTAGGAGCGACGGGGCTCAGGAACGAACGGGCACACGCCGGAGGAAGAGCCTGAGCGACAAGCAGCTCGCCATCCTCGACGTGATCCAGCGCGCCGTCGCATCCCAGGGGTACCCGCCGAGCATGCGGGAGATCGGCGACGCGGTCGGTCTCGCCTCCCTGTCGAGCGTGACCCACCAGCTCAACCAGCTCGAACTGAGCGGGTACCTGCGTCGCGACCCCAACCGGCCGCGTGCGCTCGAGATCCTCATCGATCTCCCGAGCGCCGTCGAGGGCAGCGTCCCGGAGACGGCCCCGCCCGTCGGCGACGCAGCCATGGTCCCGCTCGTCGGCCGCATCGCAGCCGGCATCCCCATCACCGCTGAGCAGCAGGTCGAGGAGATCTTCCCACTCCCCCGCCAGCTCGTCGGCAAGGGCGAGCTCTTCATGTTGAAGGTCGTCGGCGAATCGATGATCGACGCCGCGATCTGCGACGGCGACTGGGTCGTCGTACGCGAGCAGAAGACGGCGGAGAACGGTGACATCGTCGCGGCCATGCTCGACGAGGAGGCCACGGTGAAGGTCTTCCGCCAGCGCGACGGCCACACCTGGCTGCTCCCGCGAAACTCCGCGTTCGAACCCATCCTGGGCGACCACGCCGACGTCCTCGGCAAGGTCGTAGCCGTTCTTCGCAGCGTCTGACGCGGGCGGCGCCCCGCACTCGGGCCCCGAACACGACGAAGGGCCGGATCAAGTCGATCCGGCCCTTCGTCGTTGCTCCGCCAGCTAGGCGTTCGCTGCGACCCGCCCACGCACGTCGCGCCTGGATTCGATGATGTTCTTGATCGATGCCGTGGCACGCAGCTGCAGGATCAGCCGATTCAGGCCGTCGGCGCGACCTCTGCCGGATGGGCTGCGAGGAGCTCGCGAGCGGCGGCGGGCGCGACCGCGAACGGTTCGAGCAGCGCAGCGATCTCGTCGTTCACGAACGCGTGCACGATCGTGCCGTGCTCGTCGTACGCCGTCTCGACGACCTTGCCGCGCTCGTGCAGAATCGTCACGAGGTCGCCGCGTTCGTAGGGCACGAGGACGTGCAGCTCGCGGCTCGGCGAGGGCAGCACTGCCTCGATGCGCTCCATGAGCTCGTCGATGCCGGCGCCCGTGCGGGCCGAGACGAAGATGCCGTCCGGTTCGAGCCCGCGGAGGACGAGCAGTTGCCCGTCGTCGACGAGATCGGACTTGTTGAAGACGACGAGTTCGCGGATCCCGCGTGCGCCCACCTCGCCGATGACGTCGCGGACTGTAGCGATCTGGCCGGCGGGGTCGGGGTGCGACGCGTCGACGACGTGCACGATGACATCGCTGTCCGCGACCTCCTCGAGCGTCGAACGGAACGCCTCGACGAGCTGGTGCGGCAGGTTGCGCACGAAACCGACGGTGTCGGCGAGCGTGTACTCGCGGCCGTCGGAGGTCACGTTCCGGCGCACCGTGGCGTCGAGGGTCGCGAAGAGCGAGTTCTCGACGAGGACGCCGGCCTTCGTGATGCGGTTCAGCAGGCTCGACTTGCCGGCGTTCGTGTACCCGGCGATCGCGACCGACGGCACGGTGTTCCGCTTTCGGTTCGCGCGCTTGGCCTCGCGGGCGGGCTTCATGGCGACGATCTGCTTCCGGAGCTTCGCCATCCGGGTGTGGATGCGACGGCGGTCGAGTTCGATCTTCGTCTCACCCGGGCCGCGCGAGCCCATGCCGGCTCCGGCGCCGCCGACCTGTCCACCGGCCTGACGGCTCATGGACTCACCCCAACCGCGAAGGCGGGGAAGCAGGTACTCGAGCTGCGCGAGTTCGACCTGGGCCTTGCCCTCACGGCTCTTGGCGTGCTGACTGAAGATGTCGAGGATGACGGCGGTGCGGTCGATGACCTTGACGCCGACCGCGTCTTCGAGCGCGCGGCGCTGGCTGGGCGCGAGTTCGGAGTCCGCGACGACGGTGTCCGCGCCGAGCGCCTTCACGATGTCGCGCAATTCGAGCGCTTTGCCGCGGCCGAGATAGGTGCTGGGGTCCGGGTGCGGACGCCGCTGCAGCATGCCGTCGAGCACGACCGCACCGGCGGTCTCGGCGAGGGCCGCGAGTTCGCGCAGCGAGTTCTCCGCCTCGATGAGCGATCCCTGCTGGTAGACGCCGATGATCACGACGTTCTCGAGCCGCAACTGGCGGTACTCGACCTCGGTGACATCCTGCAGCTCCGTCGAGAGTCCGGCGACACGCCGAAGGGCCTGTCTGTCCTCACGATCGAACTGCTCGCCGTCGTCGGAGGTGCCGCCGGCCGTGTTCTGCGCCTGCAGAGCCGCTGCGTTGCTGCCGAAGAGGGAGTACCCGGACGACTTCGATGCGGCGCTCGACAACACCCGATCGACGACGTCGTCGGTGGTGGGCTGGATCGATTCGTCTGGTTTCGTCATCGCATTAACCCTACTTCCTTACTCTCCGGTACGTTTCCTGTATGGCACAAGAGCACTATTTCACTCCTGAACCCGGCAGCGAGTTGAAGCTCCGCCCCATCAGCGTCTCCCTCGGCGGGGTACAACGTCAGTTGTCCTCCGCGAGCGGCATCTTCAGCCCCGACCACATCGACACGGGCACCCAGGTGCTCCTCGCCAACGTTCCGACGCCCCCGCCCGGTGGCAATCTGCTCGACATCGGGTGCGGCTGGGGGCCCATCGCGCTCTCCCTGGCGCTGGCGTCGCCGCACGCCACTGTCTGGGCTGTTGACGTCAACGAACGTGCCCTCGAACTCACGCGCATGAACGCCGAGCGTCTCGGCCTCACCAACGTCAACGCCGTCCTGCCCCAGGATGTTCCCGATGACCTGGTGTTCCGTACGATCTGGTCCAACCCGCCCATTCGCATCGGCAAGGACGCACTGCACGAGCTGCTCATGCACTGGCTGCCCCGGCTCGACGTGGATTCGGACGCGTGGCTCGTCGTCCAACGGAACCTCGGCTCCGATTCGCTCCACCGATGGCTCGAGAACGAGCTGCCTGCCGAGTTCCAGGTCACGCGCGATGCCATCGGCAAGGGCTACCGCGTGCTCAAAGCGCGCCGACGCTCGGCGAACGCCGTCGACGACGAGCCCACCGACTGAGCCAGGCGCTTCCTGCGACGCCCAGCCCCACCGCTCGCGCAGTCCGTGCCTGTTCACAACTCAGGACGGGCGCGGCGTGTCGCGCGCGAAAGGCCGCGCGGCGACGCCGACACACCGCAGCGCTCCTGAGTTGTGAACACCAGGAGTGCTGAGGCTCCGCCCGATCGTGCGCGCTGGACCTCAGGCGAGGGTGATGGATCCCGAGTAGACGAGCGTCGCCGGGCCCGAGAGCGAGACGTGCTCCCCGTCCTCCGCAGGGAACATGCGAACGCCGAGCGTCCCGCCGGCCACCTCGACGCGCCAGTCGTTGGGTGCTGCTTCACCGGCCCAGTAGCGGAACGCGAGTGCTGCGGCCGCGGTTCCGGTGCCACAGCTGAGCGTCTCACCGCTCCCCCGCTCGTGGACGCGCATACGGATGCGTGCGATGCCGTCCGAGACGAGCGGGTCGCCGGGGACGACGAGTTCCACGTTCGCGCCGTGCTCGGGAGCAGGATCGAGCTGCGGGACGTACGTGAGGTCGGCCTGCTCCAGCTCTGCGTCGTCCGCGACGGCGACGACGATGTGCGGGTTCCCGACGTCGATGCCGACCCCGGGGCGAGCGACGGGCAGTTCCTTGATCCGGACGAGCGTTTCGCGCTCGTCGAGCTGCCACCGGCCGAGGTCGACCGTGTAGCCGACGGCAGCGGTCTGCACGTCTCGGACGCCGGCACGGGTGCCGATCGCGATCGTCTCGCCGCGGCCGAGCGTCGCGTGGCCGCGCTCGATCAAGTAGTGGACGAACACACGGATGCCGTTGC
The DNA here is from genome assembly GCF_050587525.1 of Plantibacter lichenum. Classification (NCBI taxonomy): domain Bacteria; kingdom Bacillati; phylum Actinomycetota; class Actinomycetes; order Micrococcales; family Microbacteriaceae; genus Plantibacter; species Plantibacter lichenum. The sequence continues at coordinate 37,106 of NZ_JBOBFT010000014.1, forward strand.
CGCACATCTCCGCGATCGACCCGTCCGCGTTGTGGTAATCCATGAACCACTCGGCGTCGGCGTCCTCCGCGAGTGCGGCGGCGCCGGCTTCGAGCTTCGAGGAGCGGACCGCGCGGATCACGCCATCGGCGCCGATCCCGAAGTGGCGGTCGCAGAGCGCCGCGATCTGGTCCGCGCTGAGCGGCTGTTCACCGTCCGGGTCGGAGTACAGGACGAAGTCGTTGCCCGTGCCGTGGCCCTTGGTGAAGTGCAGTGTGAACGCCATTCGACCAGTCTAAAGGGCCGTGATGAACGGTTCAGGCCTGTCGGATCGCACCCGCTCCGACGACTCAGATCCCCGCGGCCGCAGCGGCCAGATCCACCAGGTGCGGTTCGGCTGCGTCGATCCAGACGCTGTCCGGCGATCGTTTGAACCAGCTGACCTGGCGCCTCGCGTATCGCCTCGTCAGCCGTTGCGTCTCGGAGATGGCTTCCGTCTCCGTCATCGTGCCGCGGATCTGCTCGGTCGCCTGCGCGTACCCGATGGCGCGTTTCGCCGTCGCCCCGTCCTCGAGGCCCTGCTCGAGGAGTCTTCTGGTCTCGTCGACGATGCCGTCTCGCCACATCTCCTCGACGCGTGCGTCGAGACGCGCCACGAGTTCCGGTCGCGGGACGCTCAGCGCGATCGTCCGGAGCGGACGCCACGGCACGGGCGCCTCCGGCAGCTTGGCGCCGTGGCCTGATTCAGCGAGTTCATGCACTTCGAGCGCGCGGACCACCCGACGGCCGTTGGCTGCGTCGATGCTCGCAGCAGTGATCGGATCCGCCTCACGCAAGCGGGCGAAGAGTGCGCCGACGCCCTGGGAGACGAGTTCGCCTTCGAGGCGTTCCCGGAGCGCTTGATCGCGCGCGGGGAATCGGAAGTCGTAGACGACGCTCGAGACATACAGACCGGAGCCACCGACGATGATGGGGGTCGCACCGCGGGCGATGATCTCGTCGATCGCGCTCCTGGCGACCGGCTGGTACCACGCGACCGATGCCTCCTCCGTCACGTCGAGCGCGTCGAAGAGGTGGTGCGGCACGCCGCGACGCTCGCCCTGCGGGAGTTTGGCCGTGCCGATGTCCATGCCACGGTAGAACTGCATCGCGTCGGCGTTCACGATCTCCGCCGAACCGCCCGAGGCGATGATGCGTTCGGCGAAGTCGAGCGAGAGGTTCGACTTCCCCGTGCCCGTCGCGCCGACGATCGCGATGAGCGTCATGCTGCCACGTTCGAGAACGGGAGGACGACCGCGGATTCGCGGAGGGTCACCGGCGTTCGCCGTCCGACGGATCGTAGATCGGCATCGTGCCAACGCCGGGGACCGTCATCGAAGGAGCGCCGACGCGGAGTCCCGGCAGTCCGAGCGACACGCGAGCCGGGCCGTCGGACGGGCCGGTCGAAGTCGGAACGCCGCAGGACTCCGCCTGCGCACGATCCCAGGCATCTCCCGCGCGAGTCCGCCGGATGTCGAGCGCGGAGCCTTCTTGGGCGTCCGCGATCAGGTGGAACGGAGCCGCCTGCGTGATCGTCACGGTGACGACGTCACCGGGTCGTGGGATGTCGGAACCCTCCGGAACGTCGAAGTGCACGAGGCGCGAGTCCTCCGCACGGCCGCTCAACCGGTGCGTCTCGGCGTTCTTCTTGCCTTCGCCGACGGCGACGAGCAACTGCACGGTCCGGCCGATCTGCTTCTGGTTCTCCTCCAGGCTGATGCGGTCCTGCAGCGCCATAAGTCGTTCGTAGCGTTCCTGCACGATGGCCTTCGGCACCTGTTCCTCCATCGTCGCCGCAGGGGTTCCGGGGCGGATGGAGTACTGGAACGTGAACGCCGTCGCGAACCGAGCGGCCTCGACGACGCGGAGGGTGTCTTGGAAGTCCTCTTCGGTCTCGCCGGGGAATCCGACGATGATGTCGGTCGAGATCGCGGCGTTCGGGATCTTCGCGCGCACCTTGTCGAGGATGCCGAGGAACTTCGCCGATCTGTACGAGCGGCGCATCGATTTGAGGATGCGGTCCGAACCCGACTGCAACGGCATGTGGAGCTGCGGCATGACGTTGGGCGTCTCCGCCATGGCGTCGATGACGTCGTCGGTGAAAGCGGCGGGGTGAGGACTCGTGAAGCGGATGCGCTCGAGGCCGTCGATCTCACCGGCCGCCCGAAGAAGCTTGCCAAACGCCTGGCGGTCGCCGAACTCGACGCCGTAGGAGTTCACGTTCTGGCCGAGGAGGGTGACCTCGATCGCCCCGTCCTCGACGAGCGCAGTGACCTCGGAGAGGATCTCTCCAGGCCTGCGGTCCTTCTCTTTCCCGCGGAGCGCTGGGACGATGCAGAAGGTGCACGTGTTGTTGCAGCCGACGGAGATGGACACCCAGCCGCTGTAGCTGGAGTCGCGCTTCGTGGGCAGCGTCGAGGGGAACGTATCGAGTGCTTCGAGGATCTCGATCTGCGCTTCGTCGTTGTGGCGGGCGCGTTCGAGCAGGCTCGGGAGGGACCCCATGTTGTGGGTGCCGAAGACCACGTCCACCCACGGCGCCTTCTGGAGGATGACGTCCTTGTCCTTCTGAGCGAGGCAGCCACCGACGGCGATCTGCATACCGGTGTGCCGCTTCTTAACGCTGGCGAGGTGGCCGAGGTTGCCGTACAGCTTGTTGTCGGCATTCTCGCGGACCGCGCACGTGTTGATGACGACGACGTCCGGCTCGGTTCCGTCGGCCGGGACGTACCCGGCGGCTTCGAGCGAACCGCTCAGGCGCTCGGAGTCGTGGACGTTCATCTGGCAGCCGTAGGTGCGCACTTCGTAGGTGCGCACGTGCCCCTCGGCGTCGATCGCGGCGTCGGACGGATCGATCACGGTGGGGCTCTCGAGGATGCTGCTCATGGTGCGCAAGTTTACTCGACGGCAGCGGAGCGATCCGTGGGTCAGCGGAAGCTGACGCCGGAGCGCTTGGTGCCCGAGAGCGCCTGCTTGCAGGCTTCGCGGACGATCGACGACCCGTACCCACGACGTGACAGATAAGCAGTGAGGCGCCGCTCGGCCGTGGCAGCGTCGTAGCTGCTCAGCTGCCCGGCGCGTTTCCGGGCGACGACGAGGGCCCGCTCGAGTTCGTCGTCGTCGTCGATGGCCTCGAGTGCGACCTGGATGATCGACTGGTCGATGCGCTTCGATGAGAGTTCGCGAGCGATGACGGAGCGGGACTGGCCTTTGCGCGCGTGCAGCGACTCGACGAGTTGCTCGGCGAAGGCCGCGTCGTCGAGATAGCCGCGGCGACGGAACTCTTCGAGGAGGTGCTCGACCTCGTGCGGTTCGGCGTCGTTCCCACGGAGCACCTCGGCGACCTCCCACTCGGAGTATGCGCGACGCGCGAGCTTCCGGACGACCAGCAGATCGAGCTCCGCCAGGCGAACGGCCGGGTCGACCGGTTCAGGCTCGGACGCTTCGAATTCGTCATCGCCCGGTTCGACGGCGGAACTCTCGACGAACGTGACCGGGCGCTTCACCGGAAGAGCACGAACGCCGTCGGGTACGACAGGCGAGCCCGATGTCCGGGACGTCCCGCGCGCATCTCCCGACGCCGCCGCTTCAGGGGCGGAACGCGCTCCCTGGCCGGCATCGATCTCGGCGATGGCATCGCGCGTCTTCTGAACGAACTCGCGGTCTTCGTCGCGTGGCTCTGCGGCCCAGCCCTCGTCGTCGGTGGTCGCTGCGCGTCCGTTCCGGCTCGTCGGCGTGATCGGCGCCGCGGGCTCCGGCGCAGGCGAGGCGACGGGCTCGACAACATGGAGCGGAGGCCGAGAGGCCGAGCGCGTCCCGGTCGCAGAGCGTGCCGAACCAGCGGCCGATGTGGATGCGGGGGCAGCGCCCCCTGCCGAGGCACCGGCCGTTCGACGAGACGCGCGCGCGCCGTCAGGACCGACGCCCGGGAAGTAACTCACCGTGGCGCCCGAAGGAACCTCATCGTCGCCTGGTCTGAATTCGACGGCCATGATGGCCTCCTTGCTGCTCGCAAATGCTGCATGCTGGGTTCGCTCGATGACGGCACCGGGAACACCGATCGTTCGCCCGGTTCCCGGTCGTTTCGTCGGCCGCGCCACAGGGCGCGGCCGACGAAACGGGACGGACTACGCGCTGCGCTTGGCCGGAACCTTCGGTTCGGCGACCTCGGCCGGAGCCGCTGCTGCAGTGGCCGCGTCGGCGGCGGCAGCCGCTGCCGCAGCAGCGACACCCGCCGCACCGATGCCGAGCTTGCCGAGGATCTTCTCTTCGATCTCGAGGGCGATGTCCGGGTTCTTCAGCAGGAAGTTGCGAGCGTTCTCCTTGCCCTGACCCAGCTGGTCGCCTTCGTAGGTGTACCAGGCGCCGGACTTCTTGACGATGGCGTGCTCGACGCCGAAGTCGATGAGGCTGCCTTCACGGGAGATGCCGACACCGTAGAGGATGTCGAACTCGGCCTGCTTGAAGGGCGGCGCCATCTTGTTCTTGACGACCTTGACGCGGGTGCGGTTGCCGACTGCGTCGGTGCCGTCCTTGAGCGTCTCGATGCGACGGATGTCGAGGCGGACCGACGCGTAGAACTTGAGCGCCTTACCGCCGGCGGTGGTCTCGGGGCTGCCGAAGAACACACCGATCTTCTCGCGGAGCTGGTTGATGAAGATCATGGTCGTGTTGGTCTGGCTGAGCCCACCAGTGAGCTTACGCAGCGCCTGCGACATGAGGCGGGCCTGGAGGCCGACGTGGGAGTCGCCCATCTCGCCCTCGATCTCGGCGCGCGGCACGAGTGCTGCGACGGAGTCGATGACGATGAGGTCGATGGACCCGGATCGCACGAGCATGTCAGCGATCTCGAGCGCCTGCTCACCCGTGTCGGGCTGTGAGACGAGCAGGGCGTCGATGTCGACGCCGAGCTTCTTGGCGTACTCGGGATCGAGCGCGTGCTCCGCATCGATGAAGGCGGCGATGCCGCCGGCCTTCTGTGCGTTGGCGATGGCGTGCAGCGTCAGCGTGGTCTTACCCGAGGACTCCGGGCCGTAGATCTCCACGATGCGGCCGCGGGGAAGCCCGCCGATGCCGAGCGCGACATCCAATGCGATGGACCCGGTGGGGACCACCTCGACGGGGGCGCGTTCGTCGCTCCCGAGGCGCATCACCGAGCCCTTGCCGAACTGACGGTCGATCTGGGCGAGCGCGGTCTCGAGGGATTTTTCGCGTTCTGCTGGACTTGGCATGTCGTTCTGCTCTCTGCTCGGTGTCGGTGTGCCTATAGGCTGTCGGCGCTCTCCGCGGATGCGGTTTGCGATGACAAGGCATCGGTCCTTCGTGGTGATTCCGACGGTACGCGCAACCACCGACATGCATCGGGAAACGGAGCGAACTGTGGAGAACCGGCCACGATCGGCCTCTGTTGAGGAGCGTAACACTCGTAGAACGAATGTTCGAGCCGCGGGCTCCGGCGTGTCGAAGGCGCGTTCGGCAGCACCTTCTCCAGTGCGCTCCCACGGCGTCTCACGAGCAGGGTCGACGAGCGGATCAGGCCTTCGGCAGGTTCCGTCCGACGCCGTGCCAGCGGGAGGCGGGAACGTCCGTCGCGCGGCAGAGAGCCACCCACACATCACGAGCAGGCACGCCGGCCGAGAGTGCCTCCTCGGCGGTGCGCCCCCCGACCTCGCCGAGCACGAGGTCCCCGGTCAGGACTGCTCCGTAGGCCGCGCCGTACTCTTCCGCGACGGCGATACGGAACTCGCTCAGTTTCATGCTTCCACCGTATCGCGCGCCTCAGCGACCGATTCACCCGTCACGCGGTCAGGTTCACCCGAGCGGCGGACGGAAGCACGCGAGCCACGGGTAGATGCCCGAGGACAGACGAAACGCCCCAGCGCGATGTGCGCCGGGGCGTTTCGGAAATCTGCGATGTCAGTGGATGACGAGTTCGGCATCCACTTCGCTGACCAGTTCGTCCGGAACGGTGTCCGGAATGGTGGGCGACAACCCTTCGATCACTGCGAGGCGATCTCCGACCTCTCGCATGATGACCGAGATCGGGGTGTCGAGAGCATCTGCAACGGATGCCAGAATCTCGCTCGACGCCTCTTTCTGCCCACGCTCGACCTCGCTCAGGTACCCGAGCGCAACACTCGCTTTGCTCGCGACCTGGCGCAACGTGCGGCCCTTCTGCAAGCGGAAGTCCCTGAGTACGTCGCCAATCTCTTGACGGACTAGAACCACGTGACCCTCCCTCTGTGCCAGATCAACTGTCGAACCTCGTTGTGGATGGATAACACTACATCCAACCCTTGCGGAAACTCTAACGAGAATCACTGGACTTTTCTTGTGAATCACCGTTCTGTAACGAGATGGAAACCGCGTCTATTCCTGTGTCGTCGCTGTGAGCCGGAAACCTGAGGTGGAGCTGGGAGTCACGCCCGGAGCCACGATTCAGCGCAGTTCCTCCGCGAGCGCCCGCACGGCGGCTTCGACGGTGGCGCGCTGGATCTCCTGGCGATCACCATCGAGTTCGAGGGCGACGACCCGTCCGCCCGCGCGGGACACGATGCCGACGAAGACGGTGCCGACGCTCTGGCCGTCCTGGGGGTCCGGTCCGGCGACGCCCGTCGTCGCGATGCCGATGTCGGCGGGCAGTCCGTCGATCGCGACTGCTCGCCGCACGCCGTCGGCCATCTGGAGGGCGACTTCCGGGTGGACGGCTCCGCGAAGGGCGAGGAGGCCGGCATCGACCTCGAGGAGCGAGTGCTTGAGTGGCGTGGCGTAGGCGACGATGCCGCCGAGCACGGCCGCGGAAGCACCCGGAACGCGGATGAGTTCGGCGACGAGCTGACCTCCGGTGAGCGACTCGGCGACACCGATCGTGAGCCGCGCCGCCGTGAGTTCCGCGATCACCGACGCTGCGACGGCAGCCGTGTCGTCGGTCATCGCGACTCCGAACCGCCCGCCGCGCGCGTCGCTCTGGACCCGCGCACCGCGGTGATCACGTAGTCGATGCCGCTCGCGACGGTGAGGACGAGAGCGGCGGCCATGAGGACGCCGTTGACCCAGAACACCCAGTCGCCGAAGATCCGATCGAACGGAATGAGGGCGGCCGAGATCGCGACGGCCTGCACGACGGTCTTGAGCTTGCCCATCCATGCCGCCGCGACCACGTGGTCGGAGACGACGATGAAGCGGTGCACGGTGATGCCGACCTCGCGAACGAGGATCACGATCGTGATCCACCACGGCAGCTCACCGAGGATCGAGAGGGCCACGAGCGCTCCACCGGTGAGGACCTTGTCCGCGATGGGGTCGAGGAGCTTGCCGAGGTCGGTGACGATCCCACGGCTCCTGGCGATGTGACCGTCGATGCCGTCGGTCGCGATCGCCACGATGAACAGGGCCGCGGACCACCAGCGGAGTGCGCCGTCCGCGCCGTCGTCCGCCAGCACCATCCAGATGAAGATGGGCGCCATGATGATGCGCGCGACGGTGATCGCATTCGGAAGATTCCAATTGGACGATCTCGCGGGTGCCGCAGACGCTCCGGATGTCGTCATGACTACTCCCTGCCGGTGAGACCCCAGGCGTCTTCGTCCGAAGCGCCCTCGACCTCAGGATAGTCGGCGAACTGGGCTGCCACCGGGTCGTCCCCGTACGGGTCCTCCGAGGATGCCGACTCCGGCGAGTGCTGCACGCCATCGGCGAGCATGCCGCCGGCTCCGACCCCAGCAGCACCGGCGGACGCCGACGCATGCTGCTGCTGCTGCTGCTGCTGCTGCTGCTGCTGCTGCTGCGAGGATGCTGCCGCAGCGGCCTGGTCGTCCTCACCGCGCAGTCGCGCGAGGACGCCCGACAGCTGCTCGGCGGTGACGAGGACGTCGCGGGCTTTGGAGCCTTCGGACGGGCCGACGATCTCCCGAGCTTCCAGGAGGTCCATGAGGCGCCCGGCCTTGGCGAAGCCGACGCGGAGCTTGCGCTGCAGCATCGAGGTGGAGCCGAACTGCGTCGACACGATGAGCTCGGCGGCCGCGAGGAGCAGCTCGAGGTCGTCGCCGATGTCCGCGTCGATCTCCTTGCGCTCCGCAACCGCCTGGACGTCCTTGCGGTACTCGGGGCGAGCCTGGTTCGTGACGTGCTCGACGACCCTCTGGATCTCGCTCTCACCGACCCACGCGCCCTGCACGCGCACCGACTTGGAAGCGCCCATGGGGAGGAACAGCGCGTCGCCCTGGCCGATGAGCTTGTCCGCTCCCGGCTGGTCGAGGATGACTCTGGAGTCCGTGACGCTTGTGACCGCGAACGCGAGGCGCGACGGCACGTTGGCCTTGATGAGGCCCGTGACCACGTCGACCGACGGACGCTGCGTGGCGAGGACGAGGTGGATGCCGGACGCGCGGGCGAGCTGCGTGATGCGGACGATCGAGTCCTCGACGTCGCGCGGCGCGACCATCATGAGGTCGGCGAGCTCGTCGACGACGACGAGCAGGTACGGGTACGGCTTGAGGACGCGCTCACTGCCCTGGGGCAGCACGATCTCGTTACCGACGACGGCCTTGTTGAAGTCGTCGATGTGCCGGAATCCGAAGCTCGCGAGGTCGTCGTACCGCATGTCCATCTCCTTCACGACCCACTGCAGCGCTTCCGCAGCCTTCTTGGGGTTCGTGATGATGGGAGTGATGAGGTGCGGCACGCCCGCGTACGGGGCGAGCTCGACGCGCTTGGGGTCGATGAGGACCATGCGCACGTCGGCGGGCTTGGCGCGCATGAGGAGCGAGGTGATCATGGAGTTCACGAAGCTCGACTTGCCGGAACCGGTGGAACCCGCGACGAGCAGGTGGGGCATCTTCGCGAGATTCGCGACGACGTAGCCGCCGCCGACGTCCTTGCCGACGCCGATCGTCATCGGGTGGCTCGAGCCCGTGGCCGCGGCAGACCGCAGGACATCGCCCAGGGTGACGATCTCGCGGTCCGTGTTGGGGATCTCGATGCCGATGGCGCTCTTGCCGGGGATGGGCGAGAGGATGCGGACCTCGTTCGAGGCGACCGCATAGGAGAGGTTCTTGCTGAGCGCCGTGACGCGCTCGACCTTGACGCCAGGGCCGAGCTCGATCTCGTACTGCGTCACGGTCGGACCGCGGGAGAACCCGGTGACCTTGGCGTCGACGCCGAACTGGTCCAAGACGTTGGTGATGGCGGCGACGGCTTCGTCGTTGGCCGCACTGTGCGTCTTGGCGGGGGCGCCGGCCGACAGCGTGCCGGCGGACGGCAGCCGGTACGGGGCCTGCGGCTGCACCTGGCTGAGCGGGCGAGCACTGAAGTCGATCTGGTCAGGAGCACCCTGCAGGAGCGGGTCGAGCGGGTCCAGGGCGTCGATGACCTCGGTCGCGCCCGGCGTGCTGTCGTCGTGCAGACCGGTCTGCGGACGGATCTCGCCGGTGTTGAATCGCTTGACCGCGTTCTCGGCCGCTTCGAGGTCGCCGAGCAGTTCCGTGCCGTAGTCGGGCTGGGACGGGACGACCTTGGTGGGCGCCTCGATGGGCGAGTCGAAGCCGCCGGAGGGCCCCGTGAAGCCGAGGACGTCCGTGAGCTCGTCCGCGATGACAGGGCCGTCGAACTCCGGGTCCTCCTCGCGCTGGCTGGAGTTGCGGCGCCACCACGGCAGCACGGCGGGTTCGTCGTCCGGTTCGTCGAGGGCGTCGATGGCCTTGGTCTTGGCCTCACGGGCGGCGACGCGCTCGTCCTCCGTGGCGACTTCGGTGCCGAACATCCACGCCGTGAACTCGCGGAACCGCTCGGGGATCTTGTTCGGCGGCGTCTTGGTGACGATGAAGAGGCTCAGCAGGATGATGAGGGAAATGACGATGGTCGCGCCGATGGGCGTGATGAGGAACGCGAGCGGGGCGCCGAGCACCCACCCGAGCAGGCCTCCGGCCTTGGCGAGCGCCGGCAGGCCGTCGCTCGGATTCGGCTGGCCGCCGTGGACGTGGCACAGCGCGGAGATGCCGATGAGCAGGAGTCCGAGCCCGATGCTGATGCGCCCGTTGTCGTCCACGGAAGCCGGGTGTCGGAACAGCCAGACGGCGAAGACGATCATGATGACGGGCAGGACGAACGCGACGCGGCCGAAGAGGCCGCCGAACGACCAGGCGTCGAAGTTCTGGGCGATGGGGTCGGTCGCACCGAACCACTCGACGATGGCGCCGACGATCGCGAGCAGGAAGAGCAGGAATGGGAAGCCGTCCCGGCGGTCCTCCTTGGCGATCCGTTCCGGTCCGAGGGCGCGGACCGCTCCACCGACGCCGTGCGCGAGGCCGAGCCAGACGGCGGTGAACACGCCGCGCTTCTCCTCGACCGGGAACGCAACGGTCTTCTGCTGTGACGTGGAGCTCGTCTTGGCTCCCGCCTTGGGGACTGCTTTGGTGGTCGCCTTGGTCCCCGCGGACACGCCCGATGCGCGCGACGATGAGCCGCTCCGCGTCGTCGTGCTGCGAGAACGGCTGGTCGATTTGGTGCTTCCGGCCATGCGTTCACGGTACTCGCAGCCACTGACGATGCCGCGGAAGCGCGCGGGGTGTTCGGATCACGGCCATTCCGGGGGTTCCCGGCGAAGTCCGGCGGTGTCCGAGATCGCGGAGCCGGCAGGCTCGCCGACCGGCCGCGTGGGCACGCCGGGCACCGCCTCAGCGCAGGTTGCGCACCATCGTGTCGCGTGAGCCGCGCTGTTCGAGCGTCGCGAAGCCCTCCGTGCGGTACAGGGCGACCGCGTGGTTGTCTCGCTCGACGCTGAGGCTCAGGCGTTGATGACCGGCGGCCCGCGCCTGATCGATCACGGCTCGCAGGAGTGCCCGCCCGACGCCCTGCGCCCGCCACTGGTGGTTGACGCCCAGGATGAGCTCCGGCACGCCCGGCGCCACGAAGCCGTACCCCGGCGTATTCGCCGGGAACAGCCGGAACCAGCATGCTCCGACGGACGCACCGTCGGCGTCGATCGCGAGCGATCCTGCGTCCCCCGGACGCTTCCATCCGCGCACGTAGCGCTGGTGCAGCGGATCGGCGAGGACGACGACGCGCTGGCGGACGGCGGACGCGTTCCAGTTCGCCGCCTCCACCACCATGTCGGTGAGGACGCGGACGTCAGCACCCGAGGCCTCCCGGATCGTGTACACCGCCATGACGTGATGCTAGGGCATCAACATCTCGGACGGATCACGACCTCGGAAGGCCGTCCGGTGCCTCGCCGCACGGCTCAATACCGGATGGCGTCGATCACTTTCACCCGCACGGCGACGAGGGCGGGCAACAGGCCCGCGATCGCGCCGACGGCGGTCGCGCAGACGAGACCGAGGATCGCCGCATCGATCGGGAACGGCGGGAACTCGGTCACGATCCCCTGGCCGATCTGAGCCTCGATGAACGGGTTCTTGACGACGGCGACGGCGAGCATCACACCGACGATCCCGGCGAGGAACGTCGCGACGACGCTCTCCATCATGACGGCGAAGAAGACTCTCGGAGCCGTCGCGCCGAAGCTGCGACGGATGCCGATCTCACGCACGCGCTGCCGCACGGTCACGAGTGACAGATTCACGAGTCCGAGGGCGCCGAGCAGGAGGATGAGCCCCGCGATCGCCCCCACCACGATCTTGAGGGACAGCAGCGGGTCCTCACCGAAGCCGGCGAAGTCCATCCGGTTGACGTTCACGGCTGCGGCGGAGCCGAGCGTCGCCTTGAGATCCGACTGGACGCGTTGCAGGAACGCGTCGGCGTCGCCCTGCGGGATCCACAGTTCGAAGGTCGGCTGTCCGCCGCCAGGACCGCCGTAGCTCATGGGTCCGCCCACCATGCCGCCGCCACCGCCGGACTGACCACTCGTCGTCTTCGTGAGCGACGCCGCGGCCTCCGGAAGGAGGTACATGCTCGGCATCGTGTCGTAGTCGCCCGTCGAGTAGACGCCGATCACCACGGCGGTCTGGGCGGTGTCGCCCCAGAGCTGCACCGTCGGGTGGGTCTCGATCGGCGGCGAGCCGAGCCGTTGCCACACGATCTGATTGACGACGAGGGCGGGCGCGAACCGCTCCCGGTCGTCCTCGGTGAACCAGTCGCCCTCAGTGACGCGGATGCGGTGCATCGTGCCGTAGGCCGGGTCGACGACCGTGGCCTGCACAGGGACCGTGCCGTCGACGAATTGCGTCGAGACCTGCGTCTGCTCGCTGCGGGACACGTATGAGATGTCGTAGCGGTCCGCGAGCTCGGTCACCGCCGTCTCGACCTTCTTCTGGTCGAGCTGCTCCTGGCCGGCGGACGATGCCGAGACGCTGAGCGTTGCCGGCCTTCCGCCGTAGCGCTCGGTCGATTCCGTCTGCGCCTGGCCGGCGACCGCGGTGAGCCCCACGATGCTCGTGAGCGCGCACACGGCCACCGCGACCCCGATGAGCGACAGGATGACGCGCCCGCGGTGGATGCGGAGTTCCTGCGATGCCTCGACGATGGCGCCGACGATGCCGCTGAGGAATCTAGACATCGGACGCCACCTCCGTCGTGCCGGCCGCGGCTGATCCGGGCATGGATACGGGCTCGGACCTGGAATCGGATCCGGATCCGGAGACAGACGCCGACACCGATGCGAGTTCCGGCGCGCCGAGATGCGCGTACGCGTCGGTGTCGAGGGAGGTCAGGACGCCGTGGTCGAGGCGGTAGTGGGTATTCGAGAGCGCCGCGATCGCCGCGTCGTGGGTGATCGTGACGAGAGCCGCGCCGGACTGCTTCGCCACCTCGTCGAGGAGCGACATGACGCTCGTCCCCGTCTCGACGTCGAGGGCTCCCGTCGGTTCGTCGGCGAGGATGAGCTGCGGGGTCCGCACGAGCGCACGGGCGATGGCCACGCGCTGCTGTTCGCCACCGGAGAGCTTCGACGGCATCGAATCCGCCCGGTCCCCCAGTCCGACGCGCTCGAGCATCTCGCGGGCGATCTGCGTCCGGCGCCAGAACGACCGCCCCGAAGCATAGAGCAACGGCGTGGTGACGTTCTCGAGGGCGGTCCGGCCGGGAAGCAGGTTGAACTGCTGGAAGACGAAGCCGATGCGAGCGCCGCGCAGGCGGTCCCTGGCTCCGGCTCCCAGGCGTTCCGCAGGGGTGTCATCGAAGGACAACCGGCCGGAGGTGGGGCGATCGAGGAGCCCGAGGATGTTGAGCAGCGTCGACTTGCCGGAGCCGGAGCGGCCGACGATGGACACCCGATCCCCGCGATCCACCTCGAGGTCGACGCCGTCGAGGATCGTGAGCGGCGACGCGTCCGGGATCTTCACGACGCGTGTGACCTCGGAGAGCGTGAGCAGGCTCATCCCTGGCCCGCGCAGTAGAAGCTGCCGTCCGGCGAGGCTTCGCAGCCCTCCGGGACGTTCGGGGCGGCGCCGGGGACGAACTGGAGGATCTGGTCGCCCTCTGCCACGCCGTCGACGATCTGCACCTGTTGGCCGTCGTTCAGCCCGAGCGTCACCGGGCGTTCCTCGTTCGTCCCGTCCTCCTTGACGAACCAGACCTTGCCGGTGCCCGCGGAGCCCTTGACCGCGGTCGTGGGCACGACGAGCACGTTCTCGGCGGTGCCGCCCGCGAGCTCGATGGTGGCGCTGAGCCCCGCGAAGACCCGGACGTCGCCTGGAACCGCGCACGAGACGGTCGAGCCGCTGCCGGAGCCGCCGCCGGATCCGGGGTTCGATCCCGTGCCCGGATTGCCCGTGGTGTCGTCGTTCGTGTCGGTCGAGGGCGTCTTGATCGCGACGCCTCCGCACGTGAACGGCGCCGGTCCCCCGTTGATCGTGACGGTCGCCTCCGCGGGCACCGTGAGGAGCCGGTACTGCTTGTCAGCGCTGAGCGCCCCGCTCACCGAGAACGTCGAGGGCGAGACCTGCGCGACCACATCGCCGATCTGCACGGCCTGGTTGTGGATGAACTTGACGTTCGAGACGATTCCGGCGACCGGTGCGAGGACGCGGACGAACACCGTGCCGCCCGTGTCCGTCGTGGTCTTGACGTCGAGGATGGGGTCGCCCTCGTCCACAGCGGTGCCCTTCGGCGCGAAGACGTCGTCGACGGTGCCTGCCGCGGTCGACTTCGCGGGTTGCGCCGGATCGGCTGAGACCGATGCGTCGACCGTGACCGTGTTGACCACCGTTCCGAGGCCCACGGGGATCTGCGGCTCGACGAGGCTGCCCGTCGGGACGGCCGGCGTCTGGTCTGTCTGGGTGTCCGGGAAGAAGGCCACCTTCACGAGTGCGACGGCGATGGCCGCGAACAGCAGCAGCCTCAGAACAGGGAACACCCAAGTACGGACAACGCCCACGCGGAACCTCCGGAATCCACCGTGGTCGGGCGACGCACGGTCATAGGAGCCTCCAAGCTAGCAAGGATGGTGCATCCGAAACCTCATTCCACAGGATGAATTCCATGATCCGCGAGTCCGACATTTTTGTGCCCGGAGTTCCTCCTCGTCATGAAATCGTTGCCATCCGCGCGACGGCGGGCGAGGCACCGAAGAACTCCGGACATCGCGGAGACGCCGAAGGCCGAGTGCGGCATGATGCCGGCACTCGGCCTTCGGACGATGGATGAATCGACGTCGCTTACGCCTCGATGACGAGCGGCACGATCATCGGACGACGGCGGTGCGAGGTGTTGACCCAGCGGCCGACCGTGCGGCGGATGACCTGGGAGAGCGCGTGCGTGTCGCGGACGCCGTTGGACGCGGCCTCGGCGAGAGCCTTCGCGACCTTCGGCTTGACGTCGTCGAAGACGCGGTCGTCCTCGGCGAAGCCCTTCGCGTGGATCTCGGGGCCGGAGATGATGTGACCCGTCTGCGAGTCGACGACCACGACGATGGAGATGAAGCCCTCCTCGGCGAGGATGCGGCGGTCCTTCAGATCGGCGTCGGTGATCTCGCCGACCGTGGAGCCGTCCACGTAGACGAGGCCGACGTCGAGCTGCCCGACGACCTTCGCCACGCCGTCGCGCAGGTCGATGACGATGCCGTCCTCACCGATGATCGTGCGTTCGGCCGGGACGCCGGTCTGGATGGCGAGCTTCGCGTTGGCCGTGAGGTGGCGGTACTCGCCGTGCACGGGCAGCACGTTCTTCGGCTTGAGGATGTTGTAGCAGTAGAGGAGTTCGCCGGCGGCGGCGTGGCCGGAGACGTGCACCTTCGCATTGCCCTTGTGGACGACGTTGGCACCGAGCTTCGTCAGGCCGTCGATCACGCGGTAGACCGCGTTCTCGTTGCCCGGGATGAGGCTCGAGGCCAGGATCACGGTGTCGCCGGGTCCCGGCTCGATCGCGTGGTCGAGGTTCGCCATGCGACTGAGGACGGCCATCGGCTCGCCCTGCGAACCCGTGGACATGTAGACGATGCGATCGTCCGGGAAGTCCTTGGCCTTCTTGTAGTCGATGAGCAGGTTCTCGGGGACGTTCAGGTAGCCGAGATCCGCTGCGATGCCCATGTTGCGGACCATCGAACGGCCGAGGAACGCGACGCGGCGGCCGTGCTTGTGGGCTGCGTCGAGGACCTGCTGCACGCGGTGCACGTGGCTCGAGAAGCTCGCGACGATGACCCGTCGCTGCGAGCCGCCGATGACCTGGTCGAGGACCGGACCGATCGAGCTCTCGAGCGGGGTGAAGCCGGGGACGTCGGCGTTGGTCGAGTCGACGAGGAAGAGGTCGACGCCCTCTTCGCCCAGGCGGGCGAAGGCGCGGAGGTCGGTGAGGCGGCCGTCGAGCGGCAGCTGGTCCATCTTGAAGTCGCCCGTGGCGAGAACCGTTCCGGCGTCGGTCTTGATGGCGACGGCGAGGGCGTCCGGGATGGAGTGGTTGACCGCGACGAATTCGAGGTCGAACGGGCCGAGCTGCTCGTGCTGACCCTCCTTGACGGTGAGCGTGTACGGCGCGATGCGGTGTTCCTTGAGCTTCGCCTCGATGAGCGCGAGCGTGAGGCCGGAACCGATGAGCGGGATGTCCTGGCGGAGCTTCAAGAGGTACGGAACGGCGCCGATGTGGTCTTCGTGACCGTGCGTGAGCACGACCCCGACCACGTCGTCGAGCCGGTTCTTGATGGGCCCGAAGTCCGGGAGGATCAGGTCGACTCCTGGCTGGTGCTCCTCCGGGAAGAGCACGCCGCAGTCGACGATCAGGATCTTGCCGTTGATTTCGAAGCAGGTCATGTTCCTGCCGATCTCACCGAGACCGCCGATCGGGATGACGCGGAGCGTTCCCGGTTCGAGGACTGGTGGATCGATGACGGTATTGGGCATGTATGCCCCCCTCTGAGTTGTGCGTGTTTAGCGCGTGGTGCCCGCGACCTTCGGCAACGCGCCGCCGGCGGCGGCATTGCGGTCGGGGCGGAAGTTGCTGAAGTCGACGCCCGGGATGTCCTTGACCAGGTCGATCTCGTCCTCGATCTGTGCGGCTTCCCATTCTTCGGGACCGACGAGCGGGAGACGGACGCGTGGGCTCTGGATCCGGCCGAGGCCGTGCAGGATGTACTTGGCGGCGACGGTGCCGGGAACGTGGGTCATGACGGCGCGGACGAGCGGCTCGAGCTGCTTGTGCGCGGCCGTCGCGGCGTGCAGGTCGCCGCTGTTGACGGCGTCGATCATGTGACGGTACGGCGTCGGCGCGATGTTCGCGGTCACGCCGATGAGTCCGGTGCCGCCGATCGCGAGCGTGGGCAGCGCGTTCGAGTCGTCGCCGGCGAAGTAGAAGAGGTCCGTCTGGTTGAGGACCCGGCTGACCTCGCTGAGATCGCCCTTGGCGTCCTTGACGGCGAGGATGTTGGGGTGCTTCGCGGCGCGCAGGATCGTCTCGTAGGTGATCGGGATGCCCGTGCGGCCCGGGATGTCGTACAGGATGACCGGGAGATCCGTGGAGTCCGCGATCATCCGGAAGTGGGTGAGCACACCGGCCTGGGTGGGCTTGTTGTAGTACGGCGTGACGATCATGTTGCCGTCGGCACCGGCCTGCTCGCTCTTCTTGGCGAGCTCGATGGCGTGCGCTGTCTCGTTGGAGCCGCCGCCCGTGATGATCTTGGCGCGCCCTCCGGCGACCTCCTTGCCGACCTCGACGAGCTTGATCTTCTCCGGGTCGGTGAGGGTGGACGTCTCGCCGGTGGTGCCCGTGACGACGATGCCGTCGGCTCCGGCGGTGATGACGTCGTCGATGTGCTTCTCGACGCCCTTCCAGTCGACTTCACCGTCAGCGGTGAACGGCGTCACCAGGGCGACGAGGACTTGACCGAAGGGGTTCTCTGCACGCGACACCCCCCTAGGCTAGCGGGTTTCGGATCATCGGGTCACCGCCCTCCCCAGGTGTTCGCCGAGAGGACGCTCGAGCGTCACGGTGCGTCACAGTTCACTTCCGGCGCTCACGCGAACCTAGAATCAGCGCACCATGAACGCCCTCGGAGCAATAGCCGTGATCCTCGCGCTCGTCGTCCTGGCGACGGCGATCGGGCTCTGGTGGCGCGCCGGGAACGGCCGAGCTGCGACGCCGCGGAACGAGGCGGTCGTCACCTGGTCGGACCTCGGCACGGAGCAGCCCTTCGGCACGACCGGCACCGTCGTGCAGTTCAGCACCCGCTTCTGCGCCAAGTGCCCGGGGACGAGACGACTGCTCGGCGAGCTGACCCGAGACCGGCCAGGACTCGAGGTCGTCGACGTCGACCTCACCCACCGCGCTGATCTGGCCGACCGCTTCCACATCCTCCAGACGCCCACGATCCTGCTGCTCGACGCCGACGGCATCGTCCGCACCCGCATCGCCGGCGCTCCGGACCGAGCGGTCGTCACGAACGCGCTCGCCGAGCTCAGCCCCATCCGATCCGCCTGAATCGTGCGAAGGAGCACCTGATGTCCGCACCGCAGACCCACCGGACCGAACCGGCCGCACCCGCAGGAATCGACCCGAGGAGCCCCCGGTTCGGCGCGGGCATCACGGCCGTCCTGCTGCTCGTCGTGATCTTCCTGGGACTCGTCGGGCTGAGCGCAGCGCAGACGCCGAACGGTCAGACCGTCGGGGCGGCGACCGTTGGCGAGCGAGCGGGTGACCCGGCATTCATCCTGCTCGCCGTCATCGCCGCGCTCTTCGCCTGGGGAGCGTTCGCCGGCGTCAAACGACACCCGTACGGCTGGCTGTTCAAGCGCTTCGTGCGTCCCCGCCTCGGTCCGCCCGCTGAACTGGAGGCGCCGGAACCGCCGACCTTCGCCCAGGGCGTCGGCCTCTTCGTGGTGGTCATCGGGCTCGCGCTCCACCTCGCCGGCGTGCCGCTCGCGCTCGTGATCGCAGCCGGTGCGGCGTTCATCGCCGCGTTCCTCAACTCCGTCTTCGGGTACTGCCTCGGCTGCCAGCTCTACCTCCTCCTCGTCCGCGCGCGCGTGATCAACAGGGTCTCCACAGGCTCCGCGCCAGGGGGTGTCTCCTGAACCGGATCGGATTAGGCTGACTTCCGAACGGACCCTGTTCACGCGCCGTCGCACCTCGCGCGGCCGAACGACGATGGAGGCCACTCATGGCGGTAACGAGCGAAGCAACGACAGTCTGGACCGGAACGCTCTTCGAGGGCTCCGGCCACGTGAGCCTCGACTCGTCGGAAGCCGCCGAGTTCTCGGTCGACTGGAAGGCCCGCTCGGAGGGGTCCAACTCCGTCACGACGCCCGAGGAACTCCTCGGCGCGGCGCACGCCTCCTGCTTCTCGATGGCGTTCGCCAACGCCCTCACCGAGGCGGGCTTCCCGCCGGAGCGCATCCAGTCGACCGCCGCCGTCTCCTTCATTCCCGGCACGGGCATCACGGGCAGCCACCTCCTCGTGAGCGCCGTCGTCCCGAACATCTCGGAAGCCGACTTCGAGCGCATCGCCGGTGAGGCGAAGACCGGCTGCCCCGTCTCTGCGGCCCTCAGCGGCATCCCCATCACCCTCGAAGCGAGCCTGGCGTAGGCCGGGCAGGGCGGGAACGCACTGTGCGGGTAGTGATCGGCGGCGCTTCAGGACTCATCGGTTCGGCGCTCGCGAGCAGTCTGGAAGCGTCCGGGAACACGGTCGTACGGCTCGTCAGGCGCCCGGCGCGGAACGCTGGCGAGGTGGAGTGGGATCCGCTTCACGCGAAGCTCGACCCTGCTTCGCTGAGCGGCGCGGACGCCGTCGTGAACCTCTCCGGAGCCTCACTCGGGAAGCTGCCCTGGACGGCCGAATACCGCTCGACGATCCTGTGGTCTCGGTTGAGCGCGACCCGCACACTGGTGGGCGCGATGCACCACGCCGAGGAGCCGCCGAAGGCGTTCCTGAGCGGCTCGGCCGTCGGGTTCTACGGCGACCGGCCGGGTGAGACCCTCACCGAGGGCTCGTCGAAGGGGACCGGGTTCCTCGCCGATGTCGTCTCGGCTTGGGAGGATGCGGCGAATGCAGCCCCGGACGCCACGCGAACCGTCACGCTGCGGAACGGCATCGTCGTCGCGACCGACGGCGTGCTGAAACCACTCGTCCCACTCACGAAGTTCGGGGTCGCGGGCCCCCTCGGCACCGGCAGGCAGCACTGGCCCTGGATCTCCCCCACCGACGAGACCGCGGCCATCGAACACCTGCTGACGTCATCGCTCTCCGGCCCGGTGAACCTGTGCGGTCCCGTACCGGCCACGGCGGACGACATCATGTTCGAACTCGCTCGCCGGATGAACCGGCCGTACCTGCTCCGCGTCCCGAAGTTCGCGCTGCGAACGGTGCTCGGCGACGCGGCCGACGGCCTGTTGCTCAGCGATCAGCTCGTGGTGCCGGAACGGCTGCTCGCGGACGGTTTCGTCTTCAGTAGGGAGACGGCGGAAGCGGCGGTGGCGGAAGCACTCGACGCGGCGTGACCGCCCATGGCGACCGGGCGGGTGCCGATGGGTCCGCGCGGTGGGCTCCCGCTCACGCCTTGCGGGAGAGCTTGATCGCTTCGCGGATCGCTCCCCTGGCGCGTCGGCGGTCCCCCGCTCCGTCGTAGACGAGACCGAGTCGGTACCAGGCGCGCCAATCCTCCGGCGACGCTTCCGCGGCTTCGCGGTAGGCGGGGAAGAGTTCGTCGGCGGCGTCGCGGAGCGGCCGACCGCTCGCGCGGGTCTCGATCTGCTCGTCCGGCAGACCACCCTCGGCGTCGAGCTGCGCGCCGAGACGTTCCGCCCTGATGCCGAACTGCAGTTCGCGCCAGAGCGCCCACGCGCCGATGATCGGCAGGACGATGAGCGCGATCCCCATCACGACGGCGACGGGCACCCCCGTTCCCATCAGGACGATCGCGCGCTGTCCGACGAGGACGAGGTAGAGGACGAGGAGCACCGCGATGACGATGACCCCGATGCGCGTCTTCACAGGGAGCTGGCCGCCGCTGCCTGACCGGACACGGCTTCCGGGACTCCGGGCGCGCGCGAGGCTGCTGGTTCGGCGGGGCTCGTGATACCGAGATCCATGAGGCGGTCGAGTCCGACGACGACGCCCGTCGCCGTGCGGGCCGCCGCGAGCGCGAGACGGATGCCGTGCTCGTAGGACGCGGGAGAGATCGTGTCGTGCGTGATCGTGACGACCTCGTCCACGCCGCCGAACACGACCTGCTGCTGCGCGACGACGCCCTGCAACCGCAGGCTGTGGATCGGGATGCTCGCGACCTGCTGCCCTCTGGCGCGCTGATCGGTGTGGGGCGCTGAGACCGGACCGCGATCGCCGCGGGCCCTCGTGATGAGCTCGGCGGTGCGGACGGCCGTGCCTGACGGCGAGTCGACCTTCGTATCGCGGTGCGACTCGATGATCTCGATCGAGTCGAAGAAGCGTGCGGCGACGGTCGCGAGGCTCGTCGCGAGCACGGAACCGAGGGAGAAGTTCGGGATGATGACGACGCCCTGCCCGGGGAGCTCGACGAGGCGGCGTTCGAGCGCGGCGATGCGGTCGCCCGACCAGCCGCTCGTGCCGACGAGCACGTTGATGCCCTTTCCGACGGCGTGATCGACGATGCGTTGGCTCACGCCAGGCACGGTCACGTCGACGACGAGGTCGGCGCCGTCGAGTTCGCTCAGATCGCTGGAGGAACCGAGCGAGGCGACCAGCTCGAAGTCGTCGAGCGAGTCGATGATCCCGGTGAAGAGTCGTCCCATCTTGCCGCTCGCTCCGGCGAGGGCCACGCGTGTCGTCATGCTCTCAGCCTACTTGCCGCGAACCGGCTGGAAGACGTGCTGCACGTGCGGCCTAGGCTGGAGCCATGTTGCGATTCTCCACCGTGGCCGTCGACACCGAACCGGCCACGACCCTTCTGAACGAGTACTTCACCTCGCGTGAGCTCGGCTTCGCCCGCGAGCAGGGTTCGTACCAGATCTTCACGCCGGACCCCGTGGCCTTCACGAGCCCGCGCGGTGTGTTCCTCGTGCTGGAGGAGGACGGCGAGCCCGTCGGATGCGGCGGCATCCGACGCATCGACGATGCTCCTGACGGGGTCGTGCAGTTCGAGATCAAGCACCTCTATCTACGGCCCTCGACAAGGGGGCGTGGCTTCGGTCGACAGCTCCTCGAAGAGCTCGAACGGCGCGCGGTCGAACTCGGCGCGACGCGTCTCGTCCTCGATACGAACTCGTCGCTCGCGGCGGCCGGTGGCCTGTACCGCGCGAGCGGCTACCGGGACGTGGCTCCCTACAACACGAACCCCAACGCGACCAACTGGTACGCGAAGGACGTGAGCCCCGAGTGACCCACACCCTCCGCTTGCAGAGCGGATTGTGCGGCCTGACCGAGACCGGTCAGACGATGTGCGGCTCCGGCAGACCGGTGCGCAGCTCCATCGGCAGGTGCGCGAGGTCGTTGTGCGTGATGAGGCTCCACGGCCGTCCGGCTCGCTGGTGCAGGACCGTGAGTCCGCAGTTCGCCTGATTGATACTGAGCCAGCGCCAGTCCGGAGCCTGCAGGGCCTCGCGCACGAGCCAGCCGATCACGAAGTTGTGCGTGATGAGCAGCTCGTGGTGATCGCCGCGCTTCGGCGAGAGGAATTCGGCCGCGGCATCGGCCATCTGCGCTTCGCCGGCCTCGATCTCCGCCTCGGTGATCGAGCCGAAGAACGGGTCGAACGCCGACGGCGTCTCCTCCGCACGACCGCTCGGCACGCAGTCGAACAGGAGGGAGGACGGCTCCGGCTGCACGGACGGCAGCCGTTCCGCGATGATCTGCGCGGTCTCCGCCGCACGCTGCAACGGCGAGTGCCACGCAGCGGTCATGGGAACCCCGCCGAGTCGTTCCGCGAGCAGCTGGGCCTGGCGGCGACCCCTGGCGGACAGCGGGCCGTCGGGCAGGCCGTGCTCGGCGTGCTGCTGTTCGCCGTGGCGAACCAGGTAGACGTAATGGGACATCAACTCACCCCTGCAAGGACGGACGCGAACGCGGACTCGTCGACGGCGCCGACCGCTGCGACCGTGAGGGGCTGGGCTGCGAGCGACGCAGCGAGGGCTTGGACGTCGTCACGGCCCACGAGGAGGAGGCGACGGATGCTCTCGTCGAAGTCGCTGAACTCGCCGAGGGTGATCTCCGAACGGCCGAGTCGGCTCATCCGGGTGTCGGAGTCCTCGAGCGCCAGAGCTGAAGCACCGCTCAGTTGGCCGATGGCCCGTTCGAGCTCTGCTTCGCTGACGCCGTCGGCCGCGAGGCGCTGGAGCTCGGCGACCATGAGCTCCGACACGGCGGTGGCCTTCGACGGGGAACAGGCCGCGGAGAGCCCGAAGACGCCCGCGTCCGAGTAACCGCCCGAGAACGAGTAGACCGAGTAGGCGAGGCCGCGCTTCTCCCGGATCTCCTGGAACAGACGGCTGGACATCCCGCCGCCGAGGATCGAGTTGAGGACGCTCATCGTGTATCGGCGGTCGTCGCCGGCGATGATGCCCTGAGCACCGATGAGGACGTGGACCTGTTCGATGGGCCGGCGCACGACCGTGAGGGACGGGCCGGCGACGACGGGCTCTTCGAGCAGCGTGCGGCGGGCGACGGGAGCCGCGACGGCGTCCATCGGCCAACCCGCGTCGCGCAGCGAGGTCGTGACCTGCGCGACGAGCGCATCGTGGTCCACCGCTCCTGCGGCCGTGACGACGAGATCGCTCGCGCGGTAGTTCGCACGGTAGTGCTCCATGACGGATTCGCGGGAGACGTCGATGATCGACTGCGGATGACCGCCGATGGGACGACCCAGCGGGTGATCGCCCAGGACGCCCTCGAAGAAGCGCTCGCTCGCGACATCGCCCGGATCGTCGTCCATCATGGACAGTTCTTCCAGGATGACGCCGCGTTCGTTCTCGAACTCGACGGGGTCGATGAGCGATGACGTGAGCATGTCCGTGATGACGTCGACCGCCATGGGGACGTCGCGATCGCGCACTTTGGCGTAGTAACAGGTGTGCTCTTTCGCCGTGAGGGCGTTGTGCTCCCCGCCGACCGAGTCGAAGGCGATCGCGATGTCGAGCGCCGTGCGCTTGGTGGTGCCCTTGAACAGGAGGTGCTCGAGGAAGTGGGTGGACCCGTAGGTGGCCGGAGCGGTGGCCGTTGCCGGGAGTTCGTCGCGGGAGCCGACGGCGACCCAGAAGCCGATCGTCGCGCTTCGACTGCCCGGCATGTGTTCGCTCAGGATCCGCACGCCGTTCCGGAGGACGGTTCGGCGGACGAGGGCGTCACCGGATGCGGTGAACGCCATCTCAGGGTGACTGAGCGGAAAGTCGACGGCGGCGTTCATCCGGTCCAGCCTACGTCAGTCGGCCCGTGAACGGGGGCGACGTCTGTGGGGGTTCAGGGCTGAGCACCACGGGAATGGCCCCGGGATCAGCCCGTTGTGCGCTGAGCGGAATCGCTATTTGAGCCGATCGGACACCCGATCGAGCTCGAGGATCTGTCCGCGGCTGAGTCGCAGGCCGGCCGCAGCGACGAGTGCATCGACATGTTCCGGTCGTGAGGCGCTCGCGATCGGAGCCACGATGCCGGGCTTCGTCATCGCCCACGCCAGCGCGACCGATGCGAGGCTGCAGTGGTTCTCCCCCGCGATCTCGTCGAGCACGTGGAGGACGCGCAGACCGCGACGGTGGAAGTGCGAGGCGACGCGGGCACCGCGGGTCGTGCGTTCCAGATCCGCCCTCGTCCGGTACTTCCCCGTGAGGAAGCCGCCCGCGAGCGTGAAGTACGGAAGCACGCCGACGTTCTGCGCCGTCGTCACCATCGACAGGCCGCCTTCGTATGCTTCGCGGTGCATGAGGCTGTAGTGGGTTTCGAGCGCCACGAACTTCGTGTACCCGCTCGCCGAGAGGATGCGCGCCTCGATGAGGCGTTCCGCCGAGTAGTTGGAAGCGCCGAGGTACCGGACCTTCCCGGTCTCGATGAGCCAGTCGACCGTGCCGAGGCTGTCGGCGAGCGGCACGGACGGGTCGTCCTCGTGGAATGAGAGCAGGTCGATGTGGTCCGTCTGCAGTCGTTCGAGGGCTGCTTCGACGGCACGGACGATGCTGACGGGACCGAGCCCCTGGTAGTCCGGGTGGCGGCCGACCTTCGTCGCCACGATCATCTCGTCGCGGTTGCGCCTCGCCCGCATCCAGTTGCCGATGAGGATCTCGCTCCGGCCGCCCGCGTAGCTGTCGGCCGTGTCGACCATGTTGCCGCCGTAGTCGTGGAAGCGGTCGAGGATGTCGGTGGTCGAATCCGGATCGACGGTCCAGCCGAAGACCGCTCCGCCCAGCACGACGGGGAACACGGACAGCTCGGAATCGCCGATCTGTCGGCGCACCGCTGCGCCGAGTCCGGGCCCCTGCGTGGGGATCGGAGCAGAGGGGTGCGGCATCGACGGCTCCGCGGGACGCGCGATCGTGGATTGGACGCGTGGCGAGGGAAGCAGCGTCCGCCTGGCCGGTTTCGTCGGCTGCACGGCCGGTTTCGTCGACTGCACGGCCGGTTCCGACGTGGTCTCGGAAGCGGATTGCTCGTCTCCGGGGAAGGCGTCGACCGGGGCCGCGAGCGTCTGCGCCTTGTTTCCGCCCGAGGAGCGCCAGAGGTGCGGCATCTGTGGCCCCTCTCTCGGCGTCATCCGCTCGATGTTGCAGTCGTGCGCCGGGAACGGGCCCCCACGCTCATCTCCAGGCTAGAGGAGCCCGGTGCATTCGGTGCGGACTGACGCGAACGTCGTGCATCTCATTCGTAACGATTTGACAAACGGATTGGCGGATCTATCGGGCGTAGCGCGCCACGAAGTTCGCGAGCACGCGTGCAGGCTGGTCGACGTGCGCCGCACGGGCGTTCTCGATGAGCCGCGGCATCTCCTCCGGCGTGAAGTAGCCGTGCCCCTGGTACACCCTGATGCGCTCGAGGATGCCGTCGACCGTGAGCTCCGGGTGGAACTGCGTCGCGTACACGTTCCGGCCCACGCGGAACATCTGCACCGGGCAGCTCTCGGACGAGGCCAACAGGATGGCATGCGCGGGAAGCTCTCGGATCGCCTCCTTGTGGCCGACGAAGGCGTCGAAGCGCTCGGGCAGTCCGTGCAGGAGCGGATCGTCACGGCCCTCGTCCGTGACGCTGACGGCGACGGGACCGATCGGCTCGGTGTACGTGCGATCGACGACCGCCCCCTCGTGCGTGCCGAGGGTGCCGACGCCGTAGCAGGCGCCGAAGAACGGCAGGTCTCGCCGGACGACGACGTCGAGGAGCGCAGACAGTTCGGCTTCCACCCGCAACTGGATGGCGGACTTGTCGCCGATCGGGTCGCTCGAATTGAACGGACTGCCGCCGACGATGATGCCAGAGATCGCGTCGAGGTCGATCGACGGCATGGGTCCCGCTTCGAGGCGGATCCGCACGAGGTCGCGCTCGTCGAGCCGTGCGGCCGTGAGCATCGCTGCGTACTCGCCGTCGGCGGCGTCGTCTTCCGCGCGGGTCGCGAGCAGCAGGAACGGCTTCATCCGCCCATGCTAGTGCGGGTTTCGCCCGCGGCCGCGGGGTTGCGCGATGGCTTCCGCGACGAGTTCAGCGCCCGGCGCGGTCCACGACCCGGCGGGCGTGCAGGAGCACGGGCTCGTCGACCATGCGCCCACGGTGGCGGAAGACGCCGGGACGGTGCGCGGCGATTTCGAGCAGCTCGACCGCATCCGCGAGTTCCGTCTCGGTCGGTCGATAGGCCTCCCGGATGATCGGCACCTGGGCGGGATGCAGGCATGCGGTCGCCGAGAACCCGCTCGCAGCGGCGTCGCCGGCTTCGATCGCCAGCCCATCCGCATCGTCGAGGTCGACGTGCACGGCGTCGATCGCGGCGATCCCGTGGGCACCGGCGGCCAGCAGCACCGACGCCCTGGCGTGGACGGCGATCCCGCGGTACGCGCCCTCCTGCGTCCGACTGGACGTTCCGCCGAGCGAGGCCACGAGGTCCTCCGCTCCCCACATCAGCCCCACGGTCGCGGGGTGGGCGGCGAGCGCCCCGGCCCCGTAGACGCCGACGGCGGTCTCGCACAGCGCGAGCACCCGAACGCCTGGCAGGGCCTCGGCGAGGGCTTCGAGCTGCGAGGGGTGCTCCGCCTTCGCGAGCATCACGGTCCGGTACTCGGTCGCGGCGAGTGCCCGGAGATCGAGGGCGAACGCGTCCGTGCCTGCGGCGTTGACCCGGACGATCGTGCGCTCCGGGTCGAGGGGCTCCTCGACGATCGCGCGACGCGCTGCATCCTTGTCGTCCGAACCCACGGCGTCCTCCAGGTCGAGGATGACGGCGTCGGCACGATCGGCCGCTTTCCGGAATCTGTCCGGACGATCCGCCGGGCAGAAGAGGAGGGAGGGTCCGAGCGTGAAGGCCGCCGCGTTCATCGTCCGCCGCCGTCCGCCGGCTCGAACCGCACGAGCGTCGAACGCACCGCCCGGACCACGACGACCGCGTCCTGGTTCCGACCGAGGTGTTCGAGCGACACGATCCCTTGCCCCGGACGACTCCGCGACGGGCGCTTGTCGAGGATCACGGTCTCCGCGTACAGGGTGTCCCCGTGGTGCAGCGGGTGCGGGAAGGCGACCTCGGTGAATCCCAGGTTCGCGACGATCGTCCCCTCGGTGAGCTGGGCCACCGAGAGGCCGACGACGGTCGAGAGGGTGAACATCGAGTTCACGAGGCGCTCGCCGAACGGCTGGGTCGCCGACCACGCCGCGTCCAGGTGGAGCGACTGGCCGTTCATCGTGAGCGTGGAGAAGAGGACGTTGTCCGCTTCCGTGACGGTTCGCCCGGGTCGATGCCGGTAGGTCGCGCCCACCACGAACTCCTCGAACCACAGTCCCCGCTGCTCGAACACCGGGCCTACGGGCAGCGCGTCGTCCTGACGGTTCGCGAGGTCCAGGTTCGCGTGGTCCGGGTCCGTGCGGCCCGCGTTCACACCGCCCGCGTTCGCGCGGCCCGTCGTCGTTCCGCGTGTGTCGTCGTGGTCGTCGCTCATCGTCGCCCTTCCATCAAGCCATCACCCTACTGTTCGCCCGTTACTGCTCGAAGCCGAGCTCCCTCGCGATGATCATGAGCTGCACCTCGGTCGTGCCCTCACCGATCTCGAGGATCTTCGAGTCGCGGAAGTGCCGCGCGACGGGGTTCTCGTTGAGGAAGCCGTAACCGCCGAAGATCTGGGTCGCGTCGCGCGCGTTCGCCATCGCCGCCTCCCCCGCGACCATCTTCGCGATCGACGCCTCCATCTTGTACGGCGCACCGCGGAGCATCCGCGATGCAGCGTCGTAGTACGACATGCGGGCGGAGTGGACGCGGGCCTGCATCTTCGCGATGGTGAACGCGATCCACTGGTTGCTGCCGATCGAACGTCCGAAGACGACGCGTTCCTTCGCATACCTGATCGATTCCTCCAGGCAGCCCTGGGCCGCGCCGACGGCGAGCGCTGCGACGGCGATGCGCCCTCCGTCGAGGACCTTCAGGAAGTTCGCGTAGCCGCGGCCCCGCTCCCCCAGCAGATTCGCCTCCGGCACCCGCACGTCCTCGAAGACGAGCGGGTGGGTGTCTGACGTGTGCCAGCCCACCTTGTCGTAGGGAGGCAGCGCAGTGAAGCCCGCGGCCGGCACGGGGACGAGGATCGTGGAGAGCTCCTTCTTCGTCGACCCGTCGGCCCGCTGGGACTGTCCCGTCACCGCCGTCACGGTCACGAGTCGTGTGATCTCGCTGCCCGAGTTGGTGATGAACTGCTTCGTCCCGTTGATGACCCACTCGCCGTCGACGAGATCGGCGGTCGTCTCGGTCGCACCGGCGTCGCTGCCGGCACGGGCCTCGGTCAGCCCGAACGCCGCGAGTCCCCGCCCGCTCGCGAGCTGTGGGATCCATTCCTCTCGTTGAGCATCGGTACCGTTCAGGTAGATGGGCATGGCACCGAGCCCCACACCCGCCTCGAGGGTGACGCCGATGCTCTGGTCCACCCGGCCGAGCTGTTCCACGGCGAGGCAGAGGGCGAAGTAGTCGAGCCCCTGCCCGCCCAGCTCCTTCGGGAACGGGAGCCCGAAGAGCCCGAGCTCGCCCATCTGCGCGATGATGCCGTACGGCAGCTTCCGTTCCGTGTCGTACTGGTACGCGGCGGGCGCCACGACCTCGTCGGCGAAGGCCTTGACCTCGTCGACGACGCGCTGGTGCTCCGGGCTCAATTCGGTGTTCATGCTGATGCTCCCATCGGTGGTGCCGGTGTGGTGGTGGACGGGGCCGCGTCGTGTGCGGACCCCGATGCTTCGGCTGTGCCGTCGCTCGTCGTGACGTTCGCGCTGGCGTTCGCCGCGACGTTCGTGGCGCTGGGCGTGGCGCTGGACGTGTTCCCGTCAGTGGTCGATGCGGGGGCGATCGTGGCGACCGACTGCCCCTGCCGCACGAGTCCTCCCGCCGCGACGTGCACCGTGGCGATCCCGTCGACGGCCGCCTTCAGGTGGTGCTCCATCTTCATCGCCTCGACCGTGACGAGGACCGTTCCGACCGTCACGGACGCGCCGTCCACCACGTGCACGGCGGTGACCGTCCCCGGCATGGGGCTCCGCACCTCTGGACCGTTCATCGAGGTCGCAGGATCGGCTGCGGCGAGGGCGTCCGCGACCTCGGTGGCGCGGGTTCGGCGTTCCAGGACGTGGATGCGTCCGTCGACGGCGACCCAGACGTCGTTTCCGCGAACCGCGATCCAACAGGGCCGGCTCTCGCCATCGACCTCCAGCGTCCAGGGCGGTCCCGTGGTGTCTCGCCGGTCGAGTCGGGCGGGCCCGAATCGCGGGGAGTCGTCGGAGTCGATCGCGACCGATGTGCCGGTTCCCCCTCCGTCGACGAGGACGGTCACGGTTTCGGCGCCCGCCCGGTAACGTCGCTCGACCGGACGCGGCGCTCCGAGACGCCAGCCGCTCGGTGCCGACCACACCGGTCCTGGACCGACGTCTCCTGCTCCTGCCTGATCGAAGAGTGCGGCCGCGACGACGGCGAGCCGATCGACCGATGTCGTTGGCTCCGTCTCCAGGAGCCTGGCGATGAGGCCCGTGTCCAGACGGCCGGTCACGACGTCCTCGTCGGCGAGCAGCTCGCGCAGGAACCGCAGGTTCGTCCGGACGCCGAGCAGGACCGTATCGGCGAGCGCACGGTCGAGGCGCTCGAGGGCCTCTGCGCGGTCTCTACCCCACGTGACGATCTTCGCGAGCATGGGGTCGTAGTCAGAGCCGACGACGGAGCCTCGTGCGATGCCGCCGTCGACACGAACACCCGGGCCTGCCGGGAAGGCCAGCTCCAGGACGGTTCCCGTCTGCGGCAGGAAGTCCGCTGCGGGGTCCTCGGCGTACAGACGCGCCTCGAACGCGTGCCCGTGCAGCACCACGTCCTCCTGTGCGAAGCCGAGCGGCTCCCCTGCGGCGACGCGCACCTGCCACTCCACGAGGTCGAGCCCCGTCACGAGCTCCGTCACCGGGTGTTCCACCTGCAGGCGCGTGTTCATCTCGAGGAAGGCGAACTCCTCCGGGCGGTCCGCGGACACCAGGAACTCCACGGTCCCGACCCCGCGGTACCCGACGCTCGCGGCCACCGCGCAGGCCGCTTCGCCGAGCCGGCGGCGAAGCGCCTCATCGACGAGTGGCGACGGCGACTCCTCGATGACCTTCTGATGCCGCCGCTGCAGCGAGCACTCCCGCTCGCCGAGATGCACGACCGCACCATGGACATCGGCGAGCACCTGCACCTCGATGTGGCGCGGGTGCTCGACGAGCCGTTCGAGGAGGAGGGTCGGATCGCCGAACGCGGAAGCCGCGACCCGATGCGCGGAGGCGAGCGCGGCGGGCAGGTCCCCGGCCGCTCGCACGACCTGCATGCCCTTGCCGCCTCCGCCGCCCGCCGGCTTCACGATGAGCGGGAAGCCGATGCGCTCGGCGGCTGCGGCGAGTGCGACGTCGTCGAGCGAGGGATCCGCGACTCCCTCGATGACGGGCACACCGCGGGCGACCACGTGCTCCTTGGCGCGGATCTTGTCGCCCATGAGCGTGATCGCCTCGACGGACGGCCCGATGAAGACGATGCCCGCCGCTGCACACGCGCTCGCGAGCGCCGGGTTCTCGGACAGGAACCCGTAGCCGGGGTGGACGGCGTCCGCCCCCGCCCTGACTGCGGCCCCGACGACCGCGTCGACGTCGAGGTAGCTGGCCGAGGCGGCGGCCGGACCGATGCGGATCGCCCGATCGGCCTCGCGAACATGAGGTGCGTCCCTGTCGGCGTCGCTGTAGACCGCGACGCCCTCGATGCCGAGGCGACGAAGGGTCCGCAGGATGCGACAGGCGATCTCGCCGCGGTTGGCGACGAGGACGGAGCGGAAGAGGGGTGCGCCGGACGCCGCGGGCGGCGCGCCTGCCGGTGTGGTCTGCTCGATCATCGTGTCCTCACATCCGGAAGAGGCCGAAGGCCGGGTCGGGCAACGGGGTGCGGGAGCAGACCTCGAGGGCCAGGCCGAGGAGGTCGCGCGTGCGGGCCGGATCGATGACGCCGTCGTCCCAGAGCCGCGCGGTCGAGTAGTAGGGACTCCCCTGCTCCTCGTAGCGGGCGGCGATCGGCTCGCGGAACGCCGCTTCGTCCTCCGCGGACCACGACTCGCCCCTCCCCTCCAACTGATCGCGTTTCACCGTCGCGAGCACACTCGCCGCCTGCGGTCCCCCCATCACGGAGATGCGGCTCCCCGGCCACATCCAGAGGAATCGCGGATCGTACGCCCTGCCGCACATCGAGTAGTTGCCTGCGCCGAAGGAGCCGCCGATCACCACCGTGAGCTTCGACACCCGCGTCGTCGCGACGGCGGTGACCATCTTCGCTCCGTGCTTCGCGATCCCGCCGGCCTCCGCATCCGTTCCCACCATGAAACCCGAGATGTTCTGCAGGAACAGGAGCGGGACACCGCGCTGATCCGCGAGCTCGATGAAGTGCGCGCCCTTCATCGCGGACTCGCTGAACAGCACACCGTTGTTCGCGACGATCGCGACGGGGTGGCCGTGCAGGTGGGCGAACCCTGTGACGAGGGTCGTCCCGTACTCGCGTTTGAACTCGTGGAACTCGCTGCCGTCGACGAGGCGGGCGATGACCTCGCGCACGTCGTACGGCGACTGCACATCGGTCGGGACGACGCCGTAGAGCTCCTCGACCGGTGCAACCGGTTCACGGGTCTCGCGGACCTCCCAGGCGCGCGGCGCGGGGCCGGGCAGGGTGTCGACGATGTCGCGCACGATCTGGAGCGCGTGTTCGTCGTTCTCGGCGAGGTGGTCGGCGACGCCCGAGACGCGCGTGTGCAGCTCCCCGCCGCCGAGGTCCTCCGGGCTCACGATCTCGCCGATCGCCGCTTTCACGAGCGGTGGTCCGCCCAGGAAGATCGTGCCCTGGCCGCGCACGATCACGGTCTCATCGCTCATCGCCGGAACATAGGCACCACCCGCCGTGCACGAGCCGAGCACGGCGGCGATCTGCGGGATGCCGGCCGCGGACATGTTCGCCTGGTTGAAGAAGATGCGTCCGAAGTGGTCCCGATCAGGGAAGACCTCGTCCTGCATCGGCAGATTCGCCCCACCGGAGTCGACGAGGTAGACGCAGGGCAGTCGCCCGGCCGCCGCGACCTCCTGCGCCCGCAGATGCTTCTTCACGGTCATCGGATAGTAGGTGCCGCCCTTGGCCGTCGCATCGTTCGAGACGACGAGCACGAGCTTGCCGCGGACCCGACCGATGCCCGCGATCACGCCCGCTGCCGGGCTCGCGTCGTCGTAGAGGCCGAGGGCCGCGAGCGGTGCGATCTCGAGGAACGGGCTGCCTTCGTCGAGGAGATGGTCGACGCGATCCCGCGGCAGGAGCTTTCCACGCGCCACGTGACGTTGCCTGGACGCTTCCGGTCCGCCCAGGGCCGCGGTGGCCAAGCGCTCCGCGAGTTCCTCGGAGAGAAGTCGCTGCGCCCGGTCGTTCTCCTGGAAGACCGCGGACGCCGGATCCGCTGCACTCGTGAGGACCGCCATCGTCTGCTCCCGTCGTCGTCGACCGGTTCTCCGTCAGCCACGTTTCGCCCGCTCGGTGCCCGATGGTCATCGGACTCGTGGGCGCTTCAGTGAATGGACGCTAACCGAAACTCAGGTTAGTCTGCATGAACCGAACTGTCCAGAGCTGGGAGTCCGCATGGCAACGCCGCACACCGACGCACCGATCGACGCATCGATCGACGCAGTGGATCACGAACTGCACGAGCACGTCGGTCGCCGCGAGGCCAAAGCGATCCGTCGAACCGCGCTGCTCACCGCCGCAGCCGCCAACTTCGCCGAGCGGGGCTTCAACGGCGTCTCGATGGAAGAGCTCGGTTCGGCGGTCGGCATGTCCGGCCCCGCCGTCTACCGGCACTTCGACGGCAAGCACGCCGTCCTCGCCGCCCTCCTCGTCGACGTCAGCCGCGACCTCCTCGACGGCGGAACCGCGGAGGTCCGCCGCGCACCCGACGCGGAACTCGCGATCCGAGCGCTCGTCGAGTTCCACGTCGCCTTCGCCCTCGACAACCGCGACGTCATCCGCGTCCAGGACCGCGATCTCGACTGCCTCGCCGGCGACGATCGTCGCACCGTGCGGGCACTTCAGCGGCAGTACGTGGAACTGTGGGTCGACGTCCTCGCGAAGCTCTTCCCGACGACGCCGGCGCCGGAGCTCCGCATCCGCGCGCACGCGACCTTCGGCCTCATCAACTCGACGCCGCACAGCGCCGGGCTCGGAGCGGTGCGCGACGGCGAGACGGCACCGGACACAACCGCCGTGCGGACGATCCTCGAGCGGATGGCGCTCGCCGCACTCACGGCCGACGATCGCTGAGGGATCGCCGCTCGCTGATCGGCAGCCACTTCGACAGGCTCAGTGACCGGGCCGGCCACTGGGAGGCACGGCCCGGCGCCTGATCGGCAGGCCCTGCGACGGGCTCAGTGACCGGGCAGCCGGTCCCTGAGCCCGTCGAAGGGCGCCGGATTCAGCCGTGCAGGACCGACAGGACGTTCCCCGCCGGGTCCTTGAACCAGGCGATGTCGGGCCCGTTGCCGCGCATGATCCCCTTCTCATCGGTCGGGAAGTCATCGCCGTAGATCGTCGTGACCACGCCGCGCGAGTTGAGCTCGTCCACGGCGGCGTCGATGTCGTCGACCTGCAGGTTGAGGATCGTGAACGAGGCCGGCTCATGCTGCGGCTTCGAGTAGATGAGCACGACCCCTCCCGACGGCAGCTTGAGGTTGAGGAAACCCATCTC
The DNA here is from genome assembly GCF_050587525.1 of Plantibacter lichenum. Lineage (NCBI taxonomy): Bacteria > Bacillati > Actinomycetota > Actinomycetes > Micrococcales > Microbacteriaceae > Plantibacter > Plantibacter lichenum. Next base: position 70,898 of record NZ_JBOBFT010000014.1, read on the forward strand.
GTTCCTCACGACCGTCAGGCCGAGCGCTTCGCCGTAGAACCGCTCCGCGGCATCGATGTCATCCACTGCGAAACCACTGAACACGTCTGCGTACTGAACCATCTGCCACTCCTCGTCGTTGAACTCATTGCTCACGCGCACCGTTGGAGGATTCCGCGTGGCACCAGCCGCACTCGCTGATGTGTACACTGTTCACAATGCCAGAGCGACCCGCATCCGTCCAGGGGGAATCGATGACCGGCCCGGTTCCCGCCCGCACCACGTATCGCCACGGCGATCTGCGACAGGCGCTGCTCGACGCGGGACTCGACATGGCCAGGCGCGGTGGCCCCGATGCGGTCGTGCTCCGTGAGGCGACCAGGCAGGCCGGCGTCTCCCCCAATGCCGCATACCGGCACTTCGCGGATCGTGATGCGCTCGTGCGGGCGGTTTCGGACACCGCTCAGGGGTACGCCGCGGACCACATGGCGGCGGAGCTGGCCCGCATCGCCTCCATCGGCGATCCGGCGGCGGACGCTCGCCTGAGGCTCCGCGCCGTCGGCACCGGCTACCTGCGGTTCGCGCGTGAGGAGCCGGGCCTCTTCCGCGCGGCCTTCTCGGTGCCGCACGATCTCAGCGAGGCGACGTCGCTCGCGAAGCAGGGGGTTTCCGGCCTCACGCCGTTCGGCACCCTCGGTGTGGTGCTCGACGAGCTGACGGCTGCCGGTGTCCTGCCGCCGGAGCGTCGACTGGGAGCCGAGCTGCTCGCGTGGTCGTCCGTGCACGGTTTGGGGATGCTCGTCATCGACGGCCCCCTGCGTGGTCTCGACGAGCGGATGATCGACCTCTCGATCGAACGGTTGCTCGACCTCGTCGACCGCGGCATCTGACGCGACCGGTCACTGAGCCTGTCGGGTCCGGTCACTGAGCTTGTCGAAGTGCCACACCACCAACCCCACCCTTCGACAGGCTCAGGGACCGGGCGCACCACACCACCAGCCCCCTTCGACAGGCTCAGGGACCGGGAGTCCGGTCACTGAGCCTGTCGAAGTGCTCACCGCGGGTCCACTCCAGCCCCCTTCGATCGACTCAAGCCCGGTAAATCATCGAGGCGCCCCTCGATCAGCGCCGTCTTCTTCGCGCGGCTCCACCCCTGGATGCGCTTCTCCAATGCGAACGCCTCATCGATCCGGTCGAGCTGAGCAGCCCAGACCAGGACGACCGGAAGCCGATCGGCCGTGTAGTTGGCGCCCTCGCCGGACTGATGCTGGGTCATCCGACGTTCGAGGTCGACGGTGCTTCCCGTGTAGTAGCTCGCGTCGGCGCAGCGGAGGATGTAGACGAATGGCATGCAAACGATGCTCGCGGAGTTCGGGCGCGCGCGTTGGAGTTGTCCACAGGGAGCTCCACCCTTCGACAGGCTCAGGGACCGGAGGGGCCGGTCACTGCGCCTGTCGAAGTGCTCACCGAAGGCCCGGTCGGCCCTACCAGTCGTGGACGGTGCCGTCCGCGAGACGGTTGTACGGCAGGTACGCCTGCTCATACGGGTACTTGCCCGCCTCATCGACATCGAGGTCCACCCCGATGCCGGGGGCGTCGCCCGGGTGCAGGAACCCGTCCTGCCACGTGAACGACTGCTGGAACACCTGGTTCGTGCGCTCGCCGTGCTGCATGTACTCCTGGATGCCGAAGTTGTGGATCGCGAGCCCCAGATGCATCGCCGCCGCCATGCCGACCGGCGAGATGTCGGTCGGCCCGTGCATGCCCGACTTGATCTGGTACTGCGACGCGTACTCAAGCACCTTCTTCAGGTGGGTGATGCCGCCCGTGTGCGTGACCGCGCTCCGCACGTAATCGATGAGCTGCTCTCGGATGATCTGCTGATAGTCCCACACGGTGTTGAAGATCTCACCGATCGCGAGCGGCGTCGTCGTGTGCTGACGGACGAGACGCAGCGCCTCCGGGTTCTCGGCCGGCGTGCAGTCCTCGAGCCAGAACAGGTCGTACGGTTCGAGGGACTTGCCGAGCTTCGCGGCCTGGATGGGCGTCATCCGGTGGTGGGCGTCGTGCAGGAGCGGAAGCTCCGGACCGAACTCGTTGCGCACCGCTTCGAACACCGTCGGCACATGGCGGAGGTACGCCCGGGTGTCCCAGTCCTCCTGCGCCGGACGAGCGCCGCGCTGGGCGGGCTCGTGGTCGTATCGAACGCCCTCATTACCCTCGAGCGTCGCATTCGACGCGATGCCGTAGATCGATTCGAGGCCGGGCACCCCGGTCTGCACACGGATCGCCTTGTACCCCTGCTCCTGGTGCTCGCGGATCGAGTCGAACAGTTCCTCGTTCGTCTTGCCGGAGGCGTGCCCGTAGGCGAGCAGGCCGGTGCGCGATGCACCGCCGAGCAGCTGATAGAGCGGCATGCCCGCCGCTTTCGCCTTGATGTCCCACAGAGCGACGTCGACGGCCGCGATCGCCGCCATCGTCACGGGACCGCGGCGCCAGTACGCGCTCCGGTAGAGGAACTGCCACATGTCCTCGATGCGGTGCGGGTCGGCGCCGATGAGGAGCGGTGCGACGTGCTCGGCGAGGTAGGCGACGACGGCCAGTTCACGGCCGTTCAGGGTCGCGTCGCCGAGGCCCGTGATCCCTTCATCGGTCGTGATCTTCAGGGTCACGAAATTGCGGTTGGGGCTCGTGACGATGACGTCGGCTGCAACGATCTTCATGGGGTTCTCCGGGTGCTCGCGGATCATTTCTGGGTGGGTCTGAGGGTGCGGACGGCCGCGCTGTGCGGATCACATGGTGCGCTGCACCGTCCGTCCGAGGCGGTTCGTGATGGGCTCGATCACACCGGGCAGATCCGCGAGCTCCGGTGCGAGGAAGCGCACGGCGGCTTCGGCTCGCGCACGATCATCGGCCGGATCGAGACCGCCGAGCGCTTCGATGAGGGGCGCGGCGCCTGGATCCGACACATCCGGGCCGTCGAGGTGGGCGATCCAGTCGGCGATGACGTCGCAGTGGGCGTCGCCGGCCGAGCGTCCCGCGTCGAGTCGCGCACGGATCACGTCCGCGATGCGCACACGCAGCTTCTGCGAGCCGCCACCCGCGATCTGCGCGAGGCGGTGCTCGATCCGCGCGTTCGTGAAGCGTGACCGGAGGGCCTGGACGGCGGCTTCGAGAGCGGCCGGGTCGAGGTCGAGGACCTCGCCGGCGTCGGACCAGAGCGATTCGAGCGCGTCGCGGCAGTCGTCGTCCTCCATCGCCTCGGCGATCGTCCGATGTCCGGCGAGCAGGCCGCGATAGGCGAGGAGCGAGTGCCCGGCGTTCAGGAGCCAGAGCTTCCGTCGTTCGGCCGGGGCGATGTCCTCGACGAAGGTGGCGCCGGCCCGTTCCCAGGCCGGGCGACCGGCGGGGAACTCCCCCGCGAGCACCCACTCGCTGAACGGCTCGCAGACGACCGGGACGGCATCGGCGATTCCCGTCAACCGTTCCGCGGTCGCAGCGTCGGCCGGTGTGGTCGCGGGCGTGATGCGGTCGACCATGGTCGAGACGAAGGACACGTTCGCGGTGATCCAGTCGGCGAGGCCTGTGTCGAGACGACCGTCATCGAGGCGCGTCGCGAGATCGAGGACGACCGAGCGGACGAGTCCGCCGTTGTCGTCGAGGTTGTCGCAGCTGACGACGGCGATGGGTCCGGATTCGGCCCCACGGCGAGCGCGGAGGCCGTCGACGATGCGGCCCGGTGCGGTCACAGCTGCTGACACGGCTGCTGACACGGCCGCGCCAGTCGGCCCATCGCCTCCGGCATCGCCGTCACGCCGAAGGAACGCGAGGTCCCCCTGAACGGCCGGATCCGCCCAGTCCAGTCCGCCGTCGACCCCCAACCGGTAGCCCGCTTCGGTGATCGTGAGCGTCAGCACCGCGACGTCCGCATCGGCCAGCAGCCGACGCCAGGCCTCACCGTCGGCACCGTCATGGGCCTCGACGATGCTGTCGATGCGCATCGCGCTGTCGGTCTCGCCGCCGCGCTCGATGAGCGTGTAGACGTCGTCTTGCGCGTTGAGCGCGTCGGCGGCATCCGGCGACCGACCGGTGAAGGCGGCGATGCCCCATCGCTCCTCCGACCGGTCGGTCAGCTCGTTGGTGAGGTGCGTGTACCAGGCCTGGTGGGCGCGATGGAACGCCCCGAGGCCCAGGTGGACGATCCGGACGGCGGGTCGGCCACCGTCCGACGTCTCCACGACCGGCACCTGCTCAGCCACGGGCGCCCGCGGCTTCCGTCGCAGTCTCGGTCGCCGAGGTCGATGCTGCTGACGCCGCCGCATCCTGCTCCGCCGCGAGCGCGGCGCGCAGGAACGCGAGGTTGTCCGCCGTGCGCTCGGCGAGCGGGAGGTCCGTCGAGAAGTCCTCGACCGTGATCCAGCCGTCGTAGCCGTGGGCGATGAGGGCACGCAGGTACGCCGAGACGTCGGCCTGTCCCGCGCGGAGCGAGGCCCAGTCCTCTTGCCACACGGCGGATCCGTCGAACCCGTCGGCCGCCGTCTCACGCCACGCGACGTTCTTCACGTGCACGTGAGCGAGGTACTCGCCGAGCATCTGGAAGCCGGCGAGATGGTCCTCGTGGCCTTCGATGATGAGGTTGCCGAGGTCGTGGATGACGCCGACCGCTGCCGGGTCCAGGCCGTCGACGAGACGGATCGCCGCCGATGCGGAGGACGTGATCGTCTTGTGGTGGAGCTCGACGAGAGCACGAACGCCATGCGCGGATGCCCGCTCGGCGACCCACTCGAGATCGGCCCGAGCACCGGAGAAGAGCTCCCGGTAGTCGGTCCCGCCGATGCCGCCGAGCGGCGGCATCGTCACCCGCACCTGTCGTGCACCGAGCTCGGCCGTCGCAGCGAGCATGCGCTCGACGCCATCGTGGTCGTCGCACCGCTGGTAGCCGCCGATGCCCGAGTACTCGAGCCCGGATCCGCGGGTGAGCCGCGCGATCTCGGGAAGCGAGGCCTCGAGACCCGTCATCGGCCAGGACGAGCGGTTGCCGGCCCAGAATCCGGGGTGTTCGGCATCCGCCTGATCGGTCACCCGCCATTCGATGCCGTCCCAGCCTTGAGCGGCGAGGGTCGTCGCGGCCTCTTCGGGAGTCCAGTCCGGCGTCGACGCGGTGAAGACGGAGAACTTCATGCTGCGCCGCCCGTCGTGACGAGGAGTTCGTCGAAGGAGCCGGAGAGGACGTCCTCCACGAGCACCTGGCGGCCGAGGGTCGCGGAGAGGTAGATCGCCCGGACGACGGCGAGCGACAGGAACGCGTCGTCGACGGTCACGCCGGGTGCGCGCCCCTCGGCGATCGCCTCGACGACGTCGGCGTACTGGCGAGCGTGCCCGATGACGAACCGCTTCGGGTCGCGCGCATTGCCGACGACCTCGGTGGCCGGCACGAGGTCGGCGGCGCGGTTGACGACGCCCGCCCCGTCGGCGGCGCTGTCGGCGCCTGCGATGGCGAAGACGCCCAGCTGGTCGTCGTCGATCGTCGCGGACCCGCGGTCGCCGTGCACCTGGAGCCGGACCGACAGGCCCGGGTAGGCGGCGGTCGTGGCGTGGACCACGGCGAGTGCTCCGGAGGCGAACCGGACGGTCGCCACGGCGACGTCCTCGATCTCGACCCGTTCGTGGGCGAGGAGCGCCGTCTGTGCGAAGACCTCGACGGGCTCGCCGAGGAACCAGACGAGCAGGTCGACTGTGTGGACGCCCTGGTTCATGACGGCTCCGCCGCCGTCGAGCTCCCAGGTGCCGCGCCACGTCCCGGAGTCGTAGTACTCCTGGCTCCGCCACCACGCGACCGATGCGACGGCGCTCGTGATGCGACCGAAGTCGCCGCGGTGGGCGGCCTCGGCGACCACGACGGACGCCGGGTCGAAGCGGTGCTGGCTGATGACCGAGACGACGATGCCGCGCTCTGCGGCTTCGGCTGCCAGATCGCGGATGCGGCGGGCACGCGCCATCGTGACGTCGAGCGGCTTCTCGATGACGACGTGCTTGCCGGCCGCGATGGCCTCCTCCGCGAGCTGCACGTGCAGACCGCTCGGGGTGCAGATGACGACGATGTCGACGAGACGGTCCGCGAGCGCATCCGCGAGCGAAGCGAACTCGCCGGGTCGTGGGGCTCCGATCGGACCGGCGATCTCATCGGCGAGGGCGACCGCTGCGGCCGGGATCGCGTCGACGACGGCCGTGATCGTGAGATCCGGCAGCGAGGCGATCGCGCGAGCGTGGTTGTAGCCGATGATGCCGCAGCCAACGATCGCGACGCCGAGCGGCTGAGCGGACTGTGCGTGTTCGGTCTGTACTGGATCGGTCATGCTGTGCGGACTCCGATGCGGTCGGTGATGGCGGCGAACGCTCGTGCGGCCCGGCCGAAGGCGGCCGGACCGGAGAAGCCTCCGAGGGAATTGACGTCGGTGAGGTGCGGTTCGAGGGATGCGAAGCCCGTGTACCCGTCTGCGGCGAGCGCTTCGACGGTCGCGGCGACTTCACCATCGCCCTCGCCGGCTGGGACGACTTCGCCCGTCGCGGCGATCGCGTCCTTCACCTGCAGGTACTCGAGGTGGGGGCGGAGCATCGCATACCCGTCGGTGAACGGTCTCGCGACGCCGACCTGCACGAAGTTCGCACTGTCCCAGGCCACGCGCAGGGCGTTGGAGCCGACCGATTCGATGACGTCGAGCACGCGCTCCGGGGTGTCGCCGTAGATGTCCTTCTCGTTCTCGTGGAGGAGCACGACCTGCTCGGCCTCCGCGAGGTCGGCGAGCGCCCGCATCCGGACGAGGGTCCCGTCGCGGACGTCCGCAGGCGCCAGACCGTCCTGTCGGTAGTAGGAGAAGATGCGGATGTACTCCGTGCCGAGCCGGTGCGCGGCGCGGATCGCTCGGCCGAGCCGCTCGACCTCGTGCTCGACGGGCAGGCCCACGTCGACCTTGCCGATGGGGGACGCGATCGCCGACACCCCCATCTCCCGCTCGGTGAAGACGTCGGCGAGGCGTTCGAGGCCGTCCTCGTCGAGATCGACGATGTTCGTGCCCCAGGCGCTCCGCACTTCGATGTGTGCTGCCCCGAGACCCTGCAGGACGGCGACCTGGATGGCCGGGTCCGCATCGATCTCGTCGCCGAAGCCCGAGAGCTTCCAGGCCGGGTCGAGCGTGGTGGCTGTGGTGGACGGGTGGTTCATTTGACTCCTCCTGCGGTCAGGCCACCGACGAGGTAGCGCTGGAAAACGAGGTACAGGACGACGACCGGCACGGCGCAGATGAGCGAGGCCGCCATCATCTGCCCGTACAGCGGTATCGCGCCGCCCTCCTGGGTGGCTCCGAAGACCTGCAGGGCGACGGCCGCCGTGCGGGACTCCGCGTTGGTCATGACGGATGCGAAGAGCACGTCGTTCCAGCCGAGCAGGAACGCGAAGATCCCTGAAACGACGATGCCCGGCCAGCTGAGCGGCACGACGATCTGCGTCAGGATGCGGAACGACGATGCTCCGTCGATCCGTGCCGCTTCTTCCAGTTCGCGCGGCAGACCGCGCAGGTAGGTCACCATGACCCAGGTCGAGAACGGCAGGGCGAACGTGAGGTAGGTGATCCCGAGCGCCCATCTGGTTCCGATGATCTGGATGCCGAGGGCCGTCGCGACACTCGCGAAGAGGACGAAGACGGGCAGCAGCATGAGGGTGCCGGGGATGCTCTGGAGCGCGAGGAGCCCGCGGAGCACGGTGAGGCGGCCCTTGAACGCGTACCGGACGAGCACGTAGGCCGTCGTGACGGCGATCGCGGCACTCACGACCGCGACGGCGCCGCACACGAGCACGCTGTTGAGCAGGCCGTTGCGGAGATCGACGGTCGTCCAGATCTTCAGGTAGTTGTCGAGGTGCAGTTCGGTCGGGAAGAATGCGCCGTTCGCGACCGAGACGTCCGAGTTCACCGAGGCGAACAGGATGTACAGGACGGGCGCGAGGACCACGACGAGCAGCACGGTGACGACCGTGACGAGCAACGGCCTCGGCAGGAGGCGCGTGACATCGCTGTCGCGTCTGGTGGGCGATGGACGACCGCTGCGGTTGACTGCGCGGGGCACGACGATGGATCTGGTGGCGGTCATGAGCGCTTCACCTCGTCTCCGGTGTCGAGCTTCACGGCTCGCAGGTAGATGAACAGGGGGATGGCGACGAGCACGAGCGAGGCGAGGGCCATCGCGGCGCTCAGCCCGAAGCGGAAGCTCTGGAAGCTCGTGATGTAGGTGAGGACCGGCAGGACCTCCACGTCCTTCGGCGCCGGGATCCCGAAGAGCACGAACGGCAGCGTGAAGCTGTTGATGTTGTGCAGCAGCGAGATGATGAACGCGAGCGCGACGGGGCCCTTGAGGTAGGGGAAGACGACGTAGCGGAGCTTCGCCCACCAGCGTGCGCCGTCGAGCGCGGCCGCTTCGTGGACCTCCTGCTCGACCGATTGCAGGCCCGCGAGGACGAGCAGGTAGAAGAACGGCCACGAGCACCAGGCCTGGACGATGATGAGGGTCCAGTAGCTCTGCGGCCCGTTGAGCCACAGGCCGCTGTTGATGCCGATGGACTGCAGCCCGGAGTCGACGACGCCGCCCGGCTGCATCATCGTGCGCCACACCGTCCCGACCACGAACGCGGGGAGCACGTACGGGATGAGGAACAGCGAGCGGACGAGGCCGCGCCCGCGGAACCGGTTCTGCGTGGCGAGGGCGGCGGCGATGCCGATCGGCATCGTCACGACCGACACGATCACGGCGTAGGAGACGCTGATCCACACCGAGTGCAGGAGCGGCGATGCGGTGAACGCCTCGACGAAGTTCCCGAGCCCGATGAACGGCGCCTGCAGCCAGCTGCGCAGCGTGTACTGGTCGAGGTCGAGGAGGGAGATGTAGACGGCGATGAGGAGCGGGATCGCGATGACGAGCCCCATGAGCACGCCGCCGGGGATGAGCATCCACAGCGGGCGGTTGCGCTCCTGCACGGTCTTGACCCGCTTGGGCTGCTGCGGGGACGGGACCCGTGAGGAACCGCGGCGAGCGCGGTCCCCCGCCTGGTCCGCCGGGTGCGACTCGGTGGCCGCACCCGGGGTGATCGTCTGACTGGTCATGTCGGGTCCGCTACTTGACCTTGTCGAGCGCGGACTGGGCCGCCGTCTGCGCGGTCTTCAGCTGGCTCCCGAGCGAGGCGTCGCTCACATCCCCGGCCGAGAGTTCCGGGATGAGCTGGACGACGACGTTCACGAGGGCGAGCTGGGTGTCGCCCCACGCACCGCTGAACGGGGTGCCGACGGACCCGGCGGAGGACTCGACGATGGGTGCGAGGTCGGCGTTGTCGGTTTCGAGCGCTTTCGCGGCCGCCGCGTTCGTCGGCAGCTCGCCGAAGGTGGTGAAGTAGGACGTCTGCGATTCCTCGCTCGTCAGCATCTTGATGAGGGCGAACGCGAGGTCCTGGTTCTGCGAGTACTTGGCCACGACGAGGTTGTCGCCCGAGATGATGCTCGTGGCCGGCTTGCCGTCCTTCGGGGTCGAGGTCTCGCCCGGCGGAACGGTCGGGAGGAGCGCGTAGGCGTACTTGCCGGCGACCCCTGAGGCGTCGAGCGTGACCTTCGACGTCGCGGACGTCATCGGCAGGTATGCAGCCTTCCCGCTCGCGAATGCGGCGACGGCCTGGGCGTTCTTCCAACCGACGGCTGCCGGATCGACGGCCTTCTCCTTCGTCATCCACCCGAAGTAGGCCTCATAGGCCTTCTTGGTCGCGGCATCGTCGATCTGCGCCTTCTTGCCGTCGAGGATGGGGTTGCCCGCCTGGATGGACATGCCCCAGATGAACTTCCACGGGTCGAAGCTGGCGGCGTAGGCGATCGCGAGGCCGTAGGTGTCACCGGAGGTGAGCTTGGCGGCCTGTTCGCCGAGCTCGTCCCACGTGGTCGCAGGCTTGTCGATGCCGGCCGCGGCGAGCAGGTCCTTGTTGTAGGCCATCACGAAGGGACGGCTCGCGAAGGGGATGCCGACCTCGTGCTGCTTGTCCGGCCCGGAGATGCCGAGCGTGGCCGGAACGAAGCGGTCACGGCCGCCGACCTTGTCCCAGGCGGCGTCGTCGAGGGTGACGAACGCGCCCGTCGCGCTGGCCGTGGGGGTGAACGTCGTACCGAGGCCGTAGATGTCCGGGCCCTGGCCGGAGACGACGGACGTCTGGATCTTGGTGAGCTCGTCGTTCGCGGAGGCGAAGGTCTCGAACGACACCTTGGCTCCCGTCTCCTTCTCGAAGCGGTCCGAGACGTCTTGGAACCACGCCTTCTGCTGCTCCGGGTAGAGGCCGTTCGCGGCGACCATCATGGTGAGGGTCTTGCCCTTGCCGTCGAGGGCGCCTGAGGATCCTCCGTCGGACGGTGCTGCGGCCGAGCATCCCTGCAAGGCCAGGCCGGCGACGGCGATGACCGCAATCGTACCGAGCGCGTGTGCTGCTCTCATCGTGACTCTCCTTTGAGTGGAATGGGGGTCTCGAAGGCGACCGGCTGATGGGTCATCGGGGAGACTGCCTCGAACTCTAAACAGCTCGGCAACCGGAAGGCAACCGTTTGCCACTTCTTGCCATCGTGTGGTTTGCTGCTCGCATGGAACCTCTCGGTGATGCGAGGCACCCACGACCGGCGACGCTCGCCGACGTCGCGGCGGCCAGCGGTGTGGCGATCTCCACCGTGTCGCGCGCTCTCTCCAACCCTGATCGGGTGAACGCGACGACACGGGAACGGATCGAACGGATCGCACGCGAACTCGACTACACGCCCAACTCGCACGCCCGTGCGCTCACCTCTGGACGGACGGGCGCCATCGCCGTGCTCGTGTCCGATGTGACGAACCCCTTCTACTTCGGCATCATCCGGGGCACGCAGCAACAGCTGAAAGCCGCCGGATACACGCAGATCCTGATCGACACCGAAGAGTCGGACGAGCTCGAGGACGGCATGCTCCACAAGCTGCGGCGTTCCTACGACGGGGCGATCCTCGCCGCATCACGACTCACGGACCGCCGTCTGACCGCACTCGCCAAGGAGATCCCGCTCGTCGCCATCAACCGGCAGACGGCATCGGTCCCGAGCGTCTACATCGACACCCCGCGCGGTGTGCACGAAGCCCTCGGCCACCTCGTGTCCCTCGGGCACCGCACGATCGCCTACGTCTCCGGACCGCCCACCTCCTGGCCGAACGAAGGACGGTGGCGGGCACTCGTCCTCGCCGCGGCGGAACACGGCGTCGAGGCCATCCGCGTCGGCCCCTTCTCCCCGAAGAAGCACGCCGGCGCCGCAGCGGCGGACGCCGTCCTCAATACGAACGCGACGGCGTGCATCGCCTTCAACGACCTCCTCGCGATCGGGATGCTCATGCGCTTCACCGAGCGGGGCATCCGCGTCCCCGACGAGATCAGCATCGTCGGCTGCGACGACATCTTCGGCGCCGACTTCTGCAACCCTCCCCTCACCACCCTCACCGCGCCCATCGAGGAGGCCGGCCGTGCCGCCGTGTCGATGCTGCTCTCCCGCATCGACGCCGACATCCCCACGCTCCGCCGCCAGACCGCGACGCTGCCCACCCACCTGACCGTCCGCTCCTCGACCGGACCGGCACCGCTGCAGCCGACCACGCTCACTCCGAAAGGCCAACGATGACCGCCCTCATCCCACACCCCGACCGCCTCCTGCCGGCTGAGCCGACGCAACTCGCGATCGCCCGTCGGCTCTACGCCGAGGTCGCCGACGCACCGATCTACTCGCCGCACGGCCACGTCGAAGCCGATGTGCTGCTGCGCAACGAGCGCTTCCCCGACCCCGCCGCGCTCCTGATCACGCCCGACCACTACGTCACCCGCATGCTGCACGCCGTCGGCGTCCCGCTCGACGCGCTCGGCCTCGGGCCAGAGCCGGAGCGTTCCGGCCGGGAGATCTGGCGCCGGCTCGCGGAGCACTGGGACGACTTCCTCGGAACACCTGTCCGCGGCTGGTTCGAATCCGAGTTCAGCGAGGTGTTCGGGCTCACCGAGCACCCGTCCGCCGCGAACGCGGACGAGCTCTACGACCAGCTCGACGAGACGCTCGCGAGTGACGCGTTCCGCCCGCGTGCCCTCTTCGATCGCTTCCGCATTAGCGTGCTCGCCACGACCGACGACCCCGCCGACGATCTCAGTGCGCACCTGGCCCTGCGCGATGACCCGTCCTTCACGGGACGAGTGCTGCCCACCTTCCGCGCCGACCGCTACATGCACCCGGACGAGCAGGGTTGGGCCGGACGCCTCGACCGCCTCGCAGAACGGAGCGGCGTCGACACCTCGAGCTACGCCGGACTGCTCGACGCACTCCGCGCCCGCCGTGCGGCGTTCGCCGCTGCAGGCGGAACGGCGACAGACACAGGGGTGATCGATGCGGGATCCGAGCCGCTCGCCGTCGAGGATGCGGAGCGCCTGCACCGTGCCGGGCTCGATGGGTCCATCACGGCAGAGGGCGCCGCCGCCTACCGCCGCAACATGCTGTACCGGCTCGCCGAGATGGCGTCGGAGGACGGCCTCGTGATGCAGCTGCACCCCGGCGTCATCCGCAACCACCACCGGCCGACCTTCGACCGCTTCGGACCGGACACGGGCCACGACCTCCCGGCCGTCAGCTCGTACACGGTTCCGCTCACCCCGATCCTCCGCGACTTCGGTACGAACGACACCTTCCGTCTCGTCCTCTTCACGGTCGATGAAACCGTCTTCTCACGGGAGATCGCTCCGTTGGCCGGGTTCTACCCTTCCGTGTACGCGGGTGCTCCGTGGTGGTTCCTCGACTCCCCCGCCGGCATCGCGAGGTTCCGTGCGGCGATCACCGACAGTGCCGGCTTCACGAAGACGTCAGGCTTCATCGACGACACGCGTGCGTTCTGCTCCATCCCCGCCCGCCACGACATGTCGAGGCGCAGTGATGCGGCGTACCTGTCCGGGCTCGTCGCCACCCGACAGATGTCCGAGGACGATGCCGCTGCCGTCGCTCGTCGTCTCGTCGCCGACATCCCGATCCACACCTTCCGCCTCTGAAGCCGTTTGCACAATTCAGGAACGTCTGCACAATTCAGGACCGGAAAGCGCTTGTTGGCGGGAATCGGACCTGAAGTGCGCGAATGTTCCTGAATTGTGCACACACCACGGGCTGCTCAGACCATGGTGAGGACCATGGCGGGATCGGCGAGCATGGTGCCGACGTCGACGAGGAACCGCGAACCCTGCTCGCCGTCGACCACACGATGGTCGAACGACAGCGCGAGCGTCACGACGTGTCGCAACGCGATCCCGCCCTCGAACTCCCACGGCTGACGGCGAACCGCACCGAGCGCGATGATCGCCGCCTCCCCTGGATTCAGGATCGGCGTCCCCGCATCCACACCGAAGACGCCGATGTTGGTGATCGTGATCGTCCCGCCGGTAAGCGCCGCGGGGGTCGTGCGCCCCTCGCGTGCATCGAGGACGAGCGATCTCGTGGCGTCGGCGAGTTCGAAGAGGCTGAGCCGGTCGGCCCCGGCGATGTTCGGCACCAGGAGTCCGCGAGGGGTCGCAGCGGCGAGCCCCAGGTTCACGTGGCCGAACTCGATGATCTCCTGCGCGTCATCGTCCCATCTGGCGTTGACCGACGGCGTGCGTTTGACGGCGATGCACACGGCCTTCGAGAGCACTGTGAGGATGTTCACCCGATGATCGCCGGACCGCGGAGAGCCGGCGAGCGCATCGATGAGCGTCATGGTGGGTGTGACGTCGACCGTCAGGAACTCGGTCACATGCGGCGCCGTGAACGCGCTCGAAACCATGGCCGCTGCGGTCCGACGGCGCACGCCGGTGATGGGGCGACGGACGGTGCCGTCGTCCGCCGCTGGAGGGACGCCATCGGTCGGAGAGGCGACATCGGAGGCGACGCCGAAGACCGGCGGAGTCGTTCCTCGCCCTGTCGGCGTCGCCATCGCGGTGCTCCCGGCGGAGGTGTCGGCTGCAGCATCACCGGCGGCAGCCTCGACGTCCTCACGCGAGATCCGCCCCCCGGCCCCCGTTCCCACGAGACCGACGAGATCGACACCCAGGTCGCGGGCCAGACGACGAACCGGCGGGGTCGAACGAGGACGACTGACCGGTGAGGCCTCAACGGCGGCTGCCGGCGCCGTCTCGGCAATCGGCGTCGACGCAAGGGCCCCGATCGACGTCTGCGCGAGCGAGCCGACGGCATCCGCGACGGCGCGCTCACGACGCCTCGGCCTCGCCCCGCTCTCCACGCGTGGGCCGTACCCGACGAGCACCGACTCCCGTTCTGCCGAGGGGACCCGATTCGCAGGCTCCTGAGCGGCCTCGACTCGTGGGGCGTCACCCGTGTCGAAGTCGATGAGCGGCTCACCGACGAGCACGGTCGCTCCGGGCTCCGCATACAGACGGCTCACGAACCCCGCGGTTGGGGACGGCAGTTCGACGAGCGCTTTCGCGGTCTCGACCTCGGCGATCACCTGGTTGAGTTCCACCCGGTCGCCGACGGCGACACGCCAGGAGACGAGTTCGGATTCGGTCAGACCCTCGCCGAGGTCCGGCAGGACGAAGCGCCTCACGATGCGTCCTCCCCTCGCACGGAGCCGGCAGGGACGGCATCGGAAGCACGGGAAGCACCCGCCACCCCCGCATCGTCCCCTCGTCCCGTCATCGAGTTCGGTCGTCCGAGCACTCGGTCGACGGCGTCGAGCAGGCGGTCGAGGTCCGGGAGGAAGTGCTCCTCGAACGTCGATGCCGGGTAGGGCGTGTCGAAGCCCGTCACTCGGACCGGTGCTTCTTCGAGGAAGTCGAAGCAGCGTTCCGTGAGCGTTGCCGCGACCTCCGCTCCCATGCCTCCGGAGCGCTGCGCTTCGTGCGTGATGACGAGTCGTCCCGTCTTCCGGACCGATGCGGCGACCGTCGGGTAGTCGACGGGTGCGAGTGACCGCAGGTCGACGACCTCGATCGCGATCCCGTCGTCCTCGGCCGCCGCTGCGGCGTCGAGCGCCGTCTGCACGAGCGGCCCGTACGCGACGAGTGTCACGTCCCCGCCTGAGCGGACGACTCGTGCCCGCTCGAACGACATCGCATCGTCCGGCATCGTCTCAAGGACGTCGCCCTTCGTCCAGTACCGCCGTTTCGGTTCGAAGAAGAGCACGGGGTCGTCGCACGCGATCGCCTGTCGGATCATCGTGTGGGCGTCCTGCGGATTCGAGCAGGTGATGACACGGAGCCCGGAGGTGTGCGCAAAATACGCTTCAGGTGATTCGGAGTGGTGTTCGACCGCTCCGATCCCTCCGCCGTACGGCACCCGGATCGTGACGGGCATCGTGACGGCGCCCTTCGTCCGGTAGTGGAGCTTCGCGAGCTGTGCCACGATCTGGTCGAAGCCCGGGTAGATGAACCCGTCGAACTGGATCTCGCACACGGGGCGGAATCCTCGGAACGCCAGGCCGATCGCCGCACCGATGATCGCGGCTTCTGCGAGCGGCATGTCGAGCACCCGATCCGTCCCGAACTCCTCCTGCAGGCCGTCCGTCACACGGAAGACGCCCCCGAGCTTGCCGATGTCCTCACCGAGAAGCACCACCCGATCGTCATCGGACATCGCTTTTCGCAGTCCTGTGTTGATCGCTTTCGAGAGCGTCAGCTGCGTCATCGTGCGCCTCCCTCGAACATCGCGAGGTAGGCCGCGTAGTCGTCGCGTTGTCGCTCGAGTTCCGCGTTCGGGGTGGCGAACACGTCGTCGAAGACCTCGAGCGGCGCCGGCGCTTCGAGGGCGATGCATCCGGCCCGCACTGCCGCCGCGGCGGCGTCTGCGGCGGCCGCGACCCGTGTCTTCACAGCGTCGTCGAAGCGGCCCTCCCGCTCCAGGAACCGCTCGACGCGCAGGATCGGGTCCTTCGCCCGCCACTCGGCGAGTTCGGTCTCGTCACGGTAGCGCGTCGGATCGTCCGAGGTCGTGTGCGGGCCCATCCGGTACGTGACCGCTTCGATGAACGTCGGCCCTCCGCCGTCGCGTGCACGGTCGACGGCGATGCGGGTCGCCGCCATGACCGCGAGCACATCGTTGCCGTCCACGCGGATGCTCGGCACTCCGAATCCGGGACTGCGATCGGCGATGGGACGACGTGCCTGCAAGCCGACGGGTTCGGAGATCGCGTACTGGTTGTTCTGGCAGAAGAAGACGACCGGAGCTTGGAAGCTCGCCGCGAGGACGAGCGCTTCGTTGACGTCGCCCTGGCTCGTCGCTCCGTCGCCGAAGTAGGCGACGGCGACGGAATCGGCTCCGGCGAGGCGACTGCCCATCGCCCAGCCCGTCGCGTGGAGTGTCTGGGCGCCGATGATGACCGCCGGCGTCGCCATGCCGACGTCGTACGGGTTCCAGCCGGAGAGGGCGGTTCCGCGCCACATGCTCATGAGCTGGGCGAGTTCGACGCCACGACAGTACGCGACGGCCTGTTCCCGGTAGCTCGTGAACACGAAGTCGTCCGGTCGGAGCACTCGGGCTGAACCGATCTGCGCTGCTTCCTGCCCGAGGAGCGGTGGCCAGAGTCCGATCTCTCCCTGGCGTTGCAGCGCTGTCGCTTCGGCGTCGATGCGCCTGGTGACGACGAGGTCCTCGTACAGCTCGATGAGGCGATCGGTCGTGATGTCGGTGACGAAGATGTCGTAGAGCTGGTCGCCGACGCGTTCTCCGTCCGGACTCAGCAACTGGACGAGATCGCCCTGCTGCGGGTCGTGCTGCCGGTCGTGCGGCGAGTTCTGCTGCGAGTCGTGCTGCTGGGAGGCGTCACCTCCTGCGCGGTGAAGTCGCTCCTGCTGGGAATGGGTGTGAGTCTCCATCGACACGATGCACGCCGCCTTGAATTCGGTGACCTCACGGCGGTGCCTTGTGGGCGGTGCCGTGCCCCCGCGTCGTCGCGGAGTGATCCGAGGCTACGCTGCGCCGCCCGATCCCTCAACCTTCGACACGCTTCTGTAAATCGAGAAGACTGGAATCAGAATATACTTTAGATATCAAACAAAATACTTGAACAACTCACACTCTTCATGGTGAACTAGCGCATCGCCCCACGGTACCTGATCCGGGGCGAATCAAACCGTCAGAATCGAGGAAGAAATGTTCAGCCCAACATCGGCCTGCGCCTTGGCCGCGCTCGTTGCTCTCACCGTCTCGGCCGCACCACCAACTCAACCGGACGCGGTCCTTGAGGCTCTCGCAGCTGCAGCACCGGCAGTCATTGCGAGCGCCTCAACACCGACGGAGGAGGCAGGCCATCACGACACCGACGTGTCTTTCGGAGACGAGCTTTCGGACGGTGCAACCCTCACTCCTCATGAAGGCCTCGGCGTGAACATCAGAATTCGCAGCCACGAGTCGGTAGAAGGGGGTAAAGAGGTCACACCTGGTGTGACTGCATACAACTCCAGCTCACCCACCGACTACTTCAGTGCTGAAAACACCGTTTCAGGTGGGTTCTCGACAGGTGTCGTGATCGGAGACCGGAGTTCACCGGTGGAGTTCGAGTATCACGTCTCACTCACGGACGGCACCGCCCCTCGGCTCGAGACGACGGACGACGGGGCCATCATGGTCTTCGACAGATGGCACAACGGCATAGCTGTGGTCGAAGTACCATGGGCCTTTGATTCGAACGGTCGGACGGTCGGGACCCACTACGCGGTGGTTGAAGATCGAATTGTTCAAACGGTCGAACACCGGCAGGACGAAGTCTCATATCCCGTGGTCGCCGATCCTGCCGTCCGTGGAACGTACATTCGGAGCATTGAGATGGTGGGCGCACCCAACGGAATCACGACTTCCGTCTTCCGCACGAGCAATCCCGACGCGATCAAATTCCCTGACGCCGTCTGTGACGAGTACAAGCTGTGGGTCAACTCCAGCTATCAAGGAAGAAAGTACCGGGATCAGCTGGTCTGTCACGTCGTCAATGCGTGGACGAAGCAGCCCTGGAATCTCGACTCCTGGCGCCCAGATGTCGGCTATGCCGCGACCGTAGCCGCAGGATGCAACCCGTGACAGGCGAAGCGAGGTCCTCACATACGGCGCGGAAGCGCCGCATGGTACGAACGATTGCGCCGATATCAGTCTTCGCCGCTTGTGGAGCAGTCGCTGCGTGGTCTGCCGACCAGACGTTCACGGCTGCCATTGCTGCCGACACACAACACACCGTTGGGTCAATCGGATTCACCGGTGTTGTCTTCGTCCTCGCGATCCTCGGCGCGGCAGCAAGCCTTGTTTGGGCGCTCGTCTCCGCGCTGCGCGACAGGTCATCCCGCTCACCGGTTGGCCACCAACGTCAGGACAGCCCCGATAGCCTCCCCCATCACAGCCCCTGATCTGTGCACAATTCCGGAACTCTTCGCCCGGAATGCGCTTGCATTGCCGGGACAACGCTTACTCGGCCTCATCAGCCACACGAATTCCGGAATTGTGCACACAGGAGCGGGGTCAGGCGCGAGCGCTCCGTCGACGTGACAGGAACACGACCGTTCCGAGCACGAGCATCGCGGCCGCACCGAGCGGCAGGAGACCGGTGTCGAACCCGGTCGCCGCGAGCGGGCCCGTGCCGGCCTTCGGACCGGCCGACGTCGTGGGGCTCGCGGGAGCGGACGGCGAGGGCGACGGCTGCGGAACGGCGGTCTGCGTGAGCTCGACCGTACCGAACACGTTGCCGTCCGGATCCACGTCGAAGACCGCAGCATCGGAGTCCGTAGCGTCGGACACCGCAGCTTCGGCTCCGGCCTGCCCGTCGGCGCGAGCACGGTCGACGAGCGGCGGAACGGAGCTCCGATCCGTCACGGTGATCGTGGATACGCCGACCGTTGTGGAGGCGGTGATCTGGACGCTGTACGTGCCGTCGCCGTTGTCGACGACCTCACCGATCCGATGACCGGCGTCGGTGGACGTGACCGCGAGTTCGTCGCCGAAGCGCGCGTTGCCACTCGCGTCGCTCGCTACCGCCGTGACGGTCGTCGTGGCGACACCGTTCGCGAGGATGCTCGCGGCACTGAGTTCCAGACGCACGTCGTGGACGGCGCCCGCGATCTGCTCCACGGTGACCGTGTCGGACAGGACGGGGTCGGTACGGGCGAGCTCCGCTGTGATGGTGGTCGAGCCCGCCACGGTCGAGGCTGTGAGCGTTGCCGTGTAGTGCCCGTCGCCCTGGTCCTGGACCTGTCCGAACGACTGTGCGGCGTCGCTTGATCGGAAGGAGACGGCCTCTCCAGGCACGGGGTTCCCGTTCACGTCGGTGAGGAAGGCGTCGACCACGGTCGACGTCGATCCGTCCGCGGTCAGCTGCAGGTCCAAGGCGGTGACGGCGATGGCCGATGCGGGGAGGCGCTCGTACGAGATGGTCACCGAGGGAGCGGTGCCTCTGGCCGCAGCACCGAGCGAGACCCCGGTCGCGGTCGGCGTCACCCAACTGGATCCGCCGCCGCCACCGGAGTACGCGTTGCCGCCGCCGCCTCCGAAGTAGCCGCCGCCTCCGCCACCGCCGCCGTTGTTCCCACTCGGCCGTTCGCCTCCGGTTCCGCCGTTCGCACCGAGGCCGGCAGTGCCCGGTGTGCCGTCGCAGGTGCCTGGGACGATGCCGCCGGGGCCCTCGGCGGTCTGCGTTGCGCCGGTGGGTCCGGGGGCGCACAGCGACTCGATGCTCGTTCCAGGCGCGCCGGTGGCGCCCTCGGCGTCTCCACCGTCACCCCAGAACGACGTACCTCCGCCGCCGCCCGCGACGAGCAGTCGTGAGCTCGAACCGCCGGTCGCGGCGCGGACGTCGGACGAACCGCCGCCGCCCCCGGCGTTCCCGTAGGTCAGGGATCCGTTGCCCCCGCCATTGACGCCGCCCGCAGCGCCCTTCGCGCTCCCCGCGACGAACACGCGGAGGGTCTGCCCCGGCGTGACCGGCAGGTCCGCTGCGACGCTGCCACCGACTCCGGCGAGGCGGCTCCCGGTCCCGGAGTATCCAGAACCGCCGATCGCCGCGACGTGGATCTGCGTGACTCCGGAGGGAACAGTGAACGTGTACGGCCCGCCCGGAGTCGAGAACGTAGTGCTCGCGGGCACGGCGGAGGCCGGAGCCGCAGGCCCGGCGACGAGGCCGAGTGCTGCGACCGAGGCGCCGACCACGGCCGCGACGGCGAAGGTCGCGACGGAGCGCCGCAAACGGCTCGGACGGCGGCGACGCCGATCCGAACCTACGGGGAGCGGACTGGCGCGCTGAACGACTGGATGGGACATCGATCTCCTACGGGTACTGCGAGCGACATCACCGTCGACTCGCACGGGTCATCGTCATACCGGACGGGTACCGGCATGGCGCGCTGTGTCCCCCGAAAGCGGGTGGACAGGAATACAGTACACATCCGGAATCGCCCTCGAAGGCCGGAACGATCGATCACACCGATGTTGCGTAATTCTCACGGAGTGCATGACCGTGGGGCGGTCCACTCGTACCAGCCCCCGTACCGAGCGAGCGTGCGCCGCGATACGACGTCATCAATCCCCGGAGAACCGTCGAACGGTGAGTCATCGCTGCTCACCGACGCGGCTCCGGACCTGGCAGCGGCCGGTGAAACGCCATGCGCACGCATCGGCACCACCCTCCAACGCGGAAACCCCGCCTCCACGCGAACGTGGTGACGGGGTTTCCGGTGGAACGGGACCGACTAGCCTTCGGCAGGAGCCTCGGGGCCGTCGCTCGCTGCGTCGCGACCGTGCGTGTCGGCTTCATCAGCCAGCACCGGTGCGAGGGACAGCTTGCCGCGGTCGTCGATCTTCGTGATTTCGACGAGGACCTTCTGGCCGACGCCGAGGACGTCTTCGACGTTCTCGACACGCTTGCCACCGGCGAGCTTGCGCACCTCGGAGATGTGCAGCAGGCCGTCCTTGCCCGGGAGGAGCGAGACGAACGCACCGAACGCGGCGATCTTCACGACGGTTCCGAGGAACTGCTCACCGATCTCCGGGTTGGTGGGGTTCGCGATCGCGTTCACCTGGGCACGAGCAGCCTCGGCCGACGGGCCGTCGACGGCGCCGATGTAGACGGTGCCGTCCTCCTCGATGGAGATGTCGGCGCCGGTCTCGTCCTGGATGGCGTTGATCGTCTTGCCCTTGGGTCCGATGAGCTCACCGATCTTGTCCACCGGGATCTGGACCGAGATCACGCGGGGCGCGGTCGGGGCCATCTCGTCGGGGGCGTCGATCGCTGCGTTCAGCACGGAGAGGATCGTCGTACGAGCGTCCTTCGCCTGCTGGAGTGCACCGGTCAGGACGGAGGTCGGGATGCCGTCGAGCTTCGTGTCCAGCTGGATGGCCGTGACGAACTCGGATGTACCGGCGACCTTGAAGTCCATGTCGCCGAGCGCGTCTTCAGCACCGAGGATGTCGGTGAGGGCCGCGTAGCGGGTCTCACCGTCGACGGTGTCGGAGATGAGGCCCATGGCGATGCCGGCGACGGGTGCGCGCAGCGGCACACCGGCGTTCAGCAGGGACAGGGTCGAGGCGCAGACGGAACCCATCGAGGTGGAACCGTTGGACCCGAGGGCCTCGGAGACCTGACGGATCGCGTAGGGGAACTCCTCGCGGCTCGGCAGCACCGGCACGAGGGCGCGCTCGGCGAGGAAGCCGTGCCCGATCTCGCGACGCTTCGGCGAACCGACACGGCCGGTCTCACCGGTCGAGTAGGGCGGGAAGTTGTAGTGGTGCAGGTAGCGCTTCTTCGTGACGGGCGACAGCGAGTCGATCTGCTGCTCCATCTTGAGCATGTTCAGCGTGGTGACACCCAGGATCTGGGTCTCGCCGCGCTGGAAGATCGCGGAACCGTGGACGCGCGGGATGACCTGCACCTCGGCGTCGAGCGGACGGATGTCCGCCAGTCCACGACCGTCGATGCGGATGCCCTCGCGGAGCACACGACCGCGCATGACCTTCTTGGAGACGGACTTGTACGCTGCCGAGAACTGCGTGAGCACCTCGGCGTCGAGCGAACCGGCTTCGATCTGCTCGGCGACGGTCGCCTTGACGCGCTCCTTGAGGGCGTCGTCGGCGTTCTGGCGCTCGATCTTGTCGGCGATCTGGTAGACGTTCACCAGTTCGTCCTGAGCGAGTGCCGCGACGGCGTCGTAGCTCGCCTGCGTGTACGGGAGGAACACGGGGTAGGCCGCGATCTCCTTGGCGGCCTGCGAAGCGAGTTCGCTCTGCGCCTTGACGAGCTGCTTGAGGAACGGCTTGGAGGCTTCGAGGCCCTGGGCCACGACTGCCTCGTCTGGCTTGGTCGCGCCGCCCTTGATGAGGTTCCAGCTGTTCTCGGTCGCTTCAGCCTCGACCATCATGATCGCGACGTCTTCGTTGCCGTTGGCGTCGGT
The DNA here is from genome assembly GCF_050587525.1 of Plantibacter lichenum. Lineage (NCBI taxonomy): Bacteria > Bacillati > Actinomycetota > Actinomycetes > Micrococcales > Microbacteriaceae > Plantibacter > Plantibacter lichenum. The sequence goes on from NZ_JBOBFT010000014.1 coordinate 93,345, forward strand.
CACGATGCGGCCGGCGACGATGATGTCGAAGACGGCTTCCTCGAGCTGGTCGACCTTCGGGAACGCGACCCACTGGTCGGCTGCGCCGTTCTGACCGGGGATGAGCGCGAGACGGACTGCGCCGATCGGGCCGGAGAACGGAAGGCCGGAGATCTGGGTGGACATCGACGCCGCGTTGATCGCGAGGGCGTCGTAGAACTCGCCGGGTGCGATCGACAGGACGGTGATGACGATCTGGACTTCGTTGCGGAGACCCTCGACGAACGAGGGACGCAGGGGCCGGTCGATCAGACGGCAGACGAGGATGGCCTCGGTCGACGGGCGGCCTTCACGACGGAAGAACGAACCGGGGATCTTGCCTGCTGCGTAGGAACGCTCTTCGACGTCCACCGTGAGGGGGAAGAAGTCGAAGTTGTCCTTGGGGTGCTTGCCCGCCGAAGTGGCGGAGAGGAGCATGGTCTCCTCGTCGAGGTAGGCCGCGATGGCGCCCTGAGCCTGCTGTGCGAGGCGTCCGGCTTCGAACCGGACGGTGCGGGTGCCGAACTTGCCGTTGTCGAGAACGGCTTCGGCGAACTTGATTTCTGGACCTTCCAAAGGTCTCTCCTTCATACGTGTGCGCTCCCCGCCCGGTGGCGGGACGCGCGTCCGAGTGGACGCGCCGATCAACGCGATTGTGCACGGAGAGAGCCGCAGTACGTACTCAAGTCCCCAGGCGGATGATGCAGCGTCGTACGCTGCATCGTCTGGGGCTTGGCTGGTCACCAGTAGAAAATCACTCACCGTTGTGAGGGACCCACCACCGAGGACCAGCTTCCTGCCGGCCTGCTCCGTTGTGTTGCGTGGCGAACCATGCGGTTCACCTCGTCAAGCCTAGCAGAGCACCCCCTGATCGAGCCGGAAGCAGACACCTTCGCAGGGTTCGACGCAACGCCGTCGAGACGGGAGGTCTGGCAGCAGACACCTTCGCAGGGTTCGACGCAACCCCGTCGAGACGGGAGGTCTGGCAGCAGACACCTTCGCGGGGTTCGACGCAACCCCGTCGAGATGGGGCGGCTGGAGCACGGATCGGGAGTAACGTGGTGCCGCGGCATCGCCTATCCGCCGAGTGCCGGGGAACTGGAGTCGCGCGTGGTCACGTTGTCGGTCGTCATCCCGGCCAGGAACGACGCCGCCATGCTCGCGCACTGCCTCGAACACCTCGCTGCTCAGCTGCGCCCTGCCGACGAGATCATCGTCGTCGACAACGGCTCGACCGATGACACGGCTCGCGTCGCCCGGGCCGGCGGAGCGATCGTCCTGGAGCAGCCGGTCGTCGGCATCTGGTCGGCGAGTTCCACCGGCTACGACGCCGCGAGCGGCGAGGTCATCGTTCGCATCGACGCGGATTCACGTCCTCCGGTCGACTGGCTGGCGCACATCGAGGCGGCGTTCGTGACGATGCCGGAGGTCGATGCGATCACGGGGCCGGGCGAGTTCTACGACGGCGGGGCCGTGTCGACCCTCCTCGGACGGACGCTCTACCTCGGCGGGTACTTCTGGTCCATGTCGCTGTGGCTCGGGCAGCCTCCGCTCTTCGGCTCGAACTTCGCAATGCGCCATGAGGTGTGGGCCGACGTCGGCGGGCGGGTGCACCGAGACGATCCGCGCGTCCATGACGACCTCGACCTCAGCATCCACTTGAGCCCGGGGACGCGCGTCCACTACGAGGACACGCTGACCGTCGGCATCTCCGGTCGGCCGTTCGATTCATGGAACGGGCTCATCCGCCGTCTCGACTGGGCGTTCCACACGATCGGCGCTCACCTGCCGGAGGAGGCGCCGTGGCGACGGCGTGCGCTCAGGCGAAGCGTCGAGGAGCCCGACGGGGTCGACCCCACCAACTCCCCGGCGTGACCCTCGGTCGCCGAGCACGCACCCGCTCACTGAGCCCACACCCGGTCACTGAGCACACACCCGGTCACTGAGCACACACCCGGTCGCTGAGCCTGTCGAAGTGCATCCCGATCGAGCGCACCCCTTCGACACGCTCAGGGACCGGACTTCGGTCACTGAGCCTGTCGAAGTGCCCAACCGATCACGCCGCGCCGTCGTGCGGATCATCGCCAGCCTCCCTCGTCGCGAACAACGACAGCAGGTCCTCGGTGAGCTGGTGCGGCGCCGTCTCACACGGGCTGTGCCCCGTCCGGTACACGGCGAACGCCGCCCCGATCGACGATGCGAACGCCGCGTGCAGCGGAGTCGGCCAGAGGTCGTGGTCGCCCGTCACGACGAGCTTCGGGATCGACAGCGCTGAGAGCCCCGGCACGAGGTCCGGCGTCCTCCGCATGAGCCCGATCGCATCGTCGACGCTCGATCGCCTCGTGAGGTCGAACCGTTCACGCACGAACGCGAGGCGATTCGGGCCGACCCGGTTCTGGTTCGTCCGGATGCCCCAGATCATGAGGCCGGCGCCCTGGCGTTCCGTCACCCAGCCGCTGAACCAGCCGATCGTGCGCACCCCGCGGAACGCCTGTCCGGAGAGCGGCGGCGTCGTGTGGAAGGTCAACGATCGGACGAGCGAGGGATGCGCGGAAGCCACGAGACCGGCGAGGATCCCGCCGAACGAGTAGCCGAGCACGTGGGCCGGCGCTCCCGCCCGAAGGAACGCCTCGAGATCGGCCACGAACAGGTCCTGCGTGAAGCGTTGCCCGATCAGCGGGCCGGCCAGGTGCGATTCGTACTGCCCGGCGAGATCGTAGCTCTCGACGAAGTAGCCGGCCTCGACGAGCAGCGGCGCCAGGAGGGTGAAGTCTTCCTTCGATCCGGTGATCCCGGGGACGAGCACGACACGCGGATGCGCGGGATCGCCGAGGGACATCGCGGCGAGCGTCCCGCTCGGAGCAGCGAAGTCGAACCGGACGGCGCCAGGCGGGAGGACGCTCCAGTCGATCTCGGGAAGGCGTGCGTCACGTGCTGCTGCGGCCGGAGCCGCTTCTCGTTCATGCGTCGACACGAGCACAGAATACTCACGCGGGGAGGCGTCGAGCACCTCTTGCGCTGGCGCGTCTCCGACATTCCTCGGGCCCTCGCCGCCCTCGGTCAGACGCCGTCACCACCGGTCACTCGGCCGCCTGTCCATCACCTGTCGACTCTCGGCTACGCTGGACGCTCACCGACGGAGGTATCCCGATGAGCGACCCGGCCGCCCGATCCGGCAGCTCCGCAGACACGACGAACAGCACGGACACGACGGACACACCGAATAGCACGGACACGCCCGCCGACGTCCCTCCGGCCACTCCCCGCACGCCGCGCCGTCGCGTCCCGCTCTGGGACAACGCCCGCTTCGCCTGCATCACGCTCGTGGTGATGGGGCACGCGATCCAGCGTCTCACCGCTGACTCGGATGCGGCACTCGTCGTCTACTTGTTCATCTACGCGTTCCACATGCCCGCATTCGCGATCATCAGCGGCTTCTTCTCGAAAGCCTCGCCTCCGGGGCGTCGGCAGATGCGTCGAGTGGTCACCGACATCCTCCTGCCGTACCTGATCATGGAGTCGATCTGGTCGCTCGTGCAGTTCCTGGTCGAGGGCTCGGCGAACCTCAACCCGACGCAGCCCTCCTGGACGCTCTGGTTCCTGCTCGCGCTCGGCATCTTCCGGCTGGTCCTCCCCTACCTGGCGCTCCTGCGCTGGCCGTTGCTCTGGAGCGTCGCGATCTCCGTCGGCGTCGGGTTCCTCGGCAACGTCGACAGCACGTTCTCCCTCGCGAGGGCGCTCGGCATCCTGCCGTTCTTCGTCCTCGGCTGGCAGCTGAACCGGTGGCGGATCATCGACCGCTGGCGCCTCGCACGGAGCCGGGCCTGGTGGGTGCGTGTGGTCGCGGCCGCGGTCCTCGTCGCCTGGGCGGTCGTCCTCGTCGTCTGGATCGACGTCTGGCGGAGGATGGACCTGCAGTTGTGGTTCTTCTACGATCGCGGATACGCGGGCCTCGGCAACGAGACGTGGACGGCCGGGCTCGTCCGCCTCGCCGCGATCCTCCTCGCCGTCCTGCTCACGGCGGCGTTCTTCGCGCTCCTCCCCCGACGCGAGGGCTGGATCACACGCTACGGACAGTCGACGATGTACGTCTACCTCCTGCACAGCTTCGTGCTCTACCCGCTGCGCGAGTCGGGTCTCCTGAGCGGCACGGAGCACCCGGAGCTGGTCCTCGTCGGGATGCTCGCAGCATCGGTGCTCATCGTCGTCGTGCTGTCGAGCACACCCGTGCGAACCGTGTTCCGACCGCTCGTCGAACCGCGTGCCGCCTGGATCTTCAGCGCTCGTGCATACGATCCCGTCCAACCGCACGACGATCCGACGGGCGCCCGCCGCTCCGAGCGGTAGCGCTCAGTGGCACTTCCGTGACACTGAGGGGAACGGCGATGCGCCCGCCGGGTCTCGGAGACGACGGTGCTACTCGGTGACGAGGACGACTTTGCCCCGGAGGTGCCCCGCGATGAGGTGCTGGTACGCCTCGACGACGCGTTCGAGCGGGTAGACGCTGTCGATCGGGAAGTCGAGTTCCCCGGCGGCGATGCGCTTGCCGAGTTCTGCGAGGTCGTCGATCGTCGCATCCGCTCCGCCGATGCCGCTGAAACCGTGTTCGGTCGCGAACGGCCGGTCAGCGATCGTGTTGACGCGTTCCTTCGACACGCCGAGCGCGACAGCGAGTTCGAGCGTGGCCCGTCCCTGATTGTCGAGCACGGCGTCGACGCCCTCGGGGACGAGCTCGCGCACCCGCTCGAGGAGCCCTTCGCCGTAGGCGACCGGTTCGATGCGCAGTCCGCGCAGGTACTCGTGATTCGATTCGCTCGCGGTGCCGATGACGCGGGCTCCGGCGTCCACGGCGAGTTGCGCGGCGAGGACCCCGACGCCACCGGCCGCGGCACTCACGAGCACGGTCTCCCCCGGCTTCGGGTCGACGGCGCGCACGCTCGCGACCGCCGTCCTGCCAACGATGTCGAGGGCTCCGGCCTGCTCGACCGACAGCCCGTCCGGCACGGCGATGACCTTGTCCGCCGTCGTGATCAGGTAGTCGGCCTGGGCGTAGAACCGCTTCCCTCCGTAGACGAGATCACCCGTCGACCAGGTGACGCCCGCGCCCACGGCGTCGACGACGCCGGCGAAGTCGTTGCCGTTCCCCGACGGCAGATGGAGGCCGTATGCTTCGCCGATCTGCGGGTAGGCCGTGATCTTGTGGTCCACCGGATTGAGTCCGGTGGCGAGGACCCGCACTCGGATCTCGCCGACTCCGGGCTCCGGCTTGGAGACATCGATCACGTGGTAGCCCTCTGGGCCGCCGTACTCGGTGAACTGCACGAATCGTGCCATCGTGGATCCTCCTGCTGTCGTGGGCTGCTGCATTCGGCGTCGCCTGTTCCCGGCGGCACGCTCCTTCCACTCTGTCACCGCCTCCTGTGCGCGTCTCCCCCTGTGACGGAATACTCCGACTCCGGGCTCTCGGTCCCTGAGCCGAACCCCGGTCCCTGAGCCCATCCCCGGTCCCTGAGCCTGTCGAAGGGCAGTCCGCCCGAACACCGCGCCCGCGCACCGCGGCCAACCCGTGTCCACCTCCGGTCCCCGAACCGTTCACGTCGATCGCGTACAACAGGTGTCGTGGACCAGCTCGGTGCGATCGTGGACGGCATCAGCGCGTGGATGACGGGCCTCGCATCGTCCCCGCTCCTCTTCCCGGCTCTGTTCCTCGTGACGGTGGGCGATGCGTTCCTCGTGATCCTGCCGAGCGAGACGGTCGTCGTCGCGCTCGGCGCGATCTCCGCCGCGACCGGTTCGCCTCCGATCGTCCCGCTCCTTGCAGTCGCCGCCGTCGCCGCGATGACGGGCGATGTCCTGTGCTTCCTCATCGGACGGGCCGTCGGGGTCTCGCGATTTCGGTGGATGCGGGGTCCTCGCGTCTCCGGGGCGATCGCTCGTGCCGGTCGCGCCCTCCATCGTCGAGCCGCGGTGGCGATCCTCACGGCCCGCTACATCCCGTTCGCTCGGATCGCGGTGAACCTCGCCGCTGGCGCGAGCGGCTTGCCGATGCGACGGTATCTGCCGTTGACGGCGATCGCCGGTGTCGCGTGGGCGCTCTACAACGTGGGCGTCGGTGCGTTCTTCGGTGGGATCCTGCCGGGCAAACCGCTCGTCGCCGTGCTCGTGTCAGTCGTCGTGGCTGTCACGGTCGGTCTGCTCATCGACCGACTCGGCACCGTCGCGGATCGTCGTAGTGCCCGTCGGTCGTCGGCGATCTCTTCGGCTCCCGGGATCGCACCCGCGCAGCCCCCGGCCGACCCACCCGCGCCCGGCGCCATGTAGGCCGAGCCGGGTACGCGAACAGGCCGCCACCCCGAGGGGTGACGGCCTGTCAAGAAGTTCGCGTTCTCAGCGTCCTTCGACGGGCTCAGGAACCGGATGAACCGGCTCCGCCGTCAGAAAGAATGAGCTGCCGAAGCTTAGCGGCGCAGTCCGAGACGTTCGATCAGCGAGCGGTAACGCGCGATGTCGATGTCCTGGAGGTAGCCGAGCAGACGGCGACGCTGACCGACCAGGAGCAGCAGGCCACGACGCGAGTGGTGGTCGTGCTTGTGCTCCTTGAGGTGTTCGGTGAGGTCCTTGATCCGCTGGGTCATGACCGCAACCTGGACCTCGGGGGACCCGGTGTCACCTGGGTGGGTCGCGTACTCTTCGATGATCGCCTTCTTGGTTTCTCCTTCAAGAGCCATAGCTGGGGATCCCCTTCCTCTCGTTGCGCGGTGCCCCTCGCCTGATGCGTGGGCTCTCTTCATCCGCGGCCGTTTGACGGCAACCTTGAAATTCTAGCAGGTTCCTGCGGAACACGGGCACACGCGTCACAGCGTTGGCGGCGCGCGATGTGTGGAGCGACGGCGAGGAGCAGCGTCCTCGACTCGTTCCGCTTCGCGTCGACGGTTGCGTCGCAGCCGCAGGATGAGGAACAACGCCACCGCATCGAGGAGGAGGAACGCAGCCAGGAGCCACACCCAGATCGGGACAGGGCCGAGCCCGGCCTTCGCCGCCGGTTCGGCGAGCGCGTCGGCCGCGCCCTGCGTCTTCGTCGAGTCGTAGACGACGCGAACGGGGTCGCCGATGGAGGCGCTGCCGTCATCGTTCTTCACCACGAGGGCGAGGGTGATGTCGTACTCGCCGGGGTCGGCGCCCTTCAGCCACTGCGTCATATTGACGCGCGTGCCCCACGACCCGTCATCGGCCTGCTTGACCGGTTGCCCGTCGAACCGCAGCTCCGGCGTGCCCGACCCCTCCGCGGGCTGCTGTGCACACGTGGCCGCGGGCTTCTCCGTGAAGCAGGGCTTCGCGGCTTCGTAGAGCTTGACCGATCGCCAGTAGGACAGGACGACGGTCGTGCCCTTGTCCGCCGTACCGCGGACGTCGAACCCGGAGGCCTGCGTGCCGTTGACGGTGAAGTCGGTGCGGTAGACCGTCGCGCCGTCGACAGGCGTGGTGATCGCCGCATTGCCGGCCGCATGCGCCGGAGACGCACCGGGGATCAGGCCGGTCGCGAAGGCCGCACCGACGAGGATCGTTCCCACGAGGGCCGCGCCGCTCGTCGCCCCGAGCGCACGGGAGCGTTGCGCGAGCCACGTTCGAGCCATCCGGCCACCACCTCTTCCCCGTGCACCTCGACGGCGCACGGACCCTCAGTATTTCAGGCCGAAGCGGTCCGCCGCTGGGAAGTGGGCGAAGTCGTGCGGAACACGGTGCGAACACCCGGGATTCACCCGGGGTTCGCACCGCTCGTGCTCAGGTGGACGAGTGATCGCGGCCGGACGAGTCGAACCCGTCAGTCCGACTCGAACCCGCCGAGGAGCTGGGCGAAGGGCGTCGTGACCGTGAACGGGTCCTCGAGTCGTCCCGACCGCTCCGATGCGGCGACGAGCGCCGCGAGTTCTCCGGCGGCCCGCTCGATGCGGTCCGGGAGTGCGCTCACCTGATCGTCGCCGGCCCCCCAGTCCTCGGAGGCTGCGAAGACGGCGGTCGGCACGACCACCGAGTGCAGGTAGCCGAACATCGGCCGCACCGCGTACTCGAGTGCGAGCGAGTGCCTCGCCGTTCCACCCGTCGCTGCGATCGCCACGGGGAGATCGCTCAACGCACCCGGTTCGACGACGTCGAAGAACGACTTGAACAGGCCGGAGTAGCTGGAGGTGAAGATCGGCGTGACGGCGATGAGGCCGTCGGCGGACGTCATCGCCTCGATGGCCGAGCTGAGCGCCGGGGCGGGGAACCCGGTGAGGAGGTTGTTCGTGATGTCGTGCGCGAGGTCGCGCAGTTCGATCGTCGTCACCTCCACCTCGAAGCCGCGCCGCTCGAGCTGCGAGACGGTCGCATCACGCAGTCGGTCGGCGAGGAGACGCGTCGACGACGGTTGACTGAGTCCACCGGAGACGACCGCGAGGCGGCGCTTGGCGGTCATCGTGAGCGTCCCGCCGCTGCGGCGCCGAACGCGGAGCCTGCTCCAGTGGTGCCGGTGGAGGAAGCGCCCGTGGAAGAACCGCCGACGGACCCACCCGTGACGGTGTCGGCGACGACGACGCGCGTCGTCACCTCACCCGACTTCGCAGCGAGCTCCGCTTCCGCCTTGGCGACGAGGGATGCGTGCGTCGGCGTCTCCGGAACGTGCGCCGGACGGTTCTTCGCGAACTCCTTGCGGAGGACCGGGACGACCTCGCCACCGAGGATTTCGAGCTGGTCGAGCACGGTGCCGAGCGGGAGCCCCGCGTGGTCCATGAGGAACAGCTGACGCTGGTAGTCGCCGAACGAGTCGCGCATGGAGGCGTACCGGTCGATGACCTGCTGCGGGCTGCCCACCGTGAGCGGGGTCTGCTCGGTGAAGTCCTCGAGCGTCGGGCCGTGACCGTAGACGGGAGCGTTGTCGAAGTACGGACGGAACTGCTTCACGGCGTCCTGTGAGTTCTTCGCCATGAATGCCTGGCCGCCGAGCCCGACGATCGCCTGGTCGGCAGAGCCGTGGCCGTAGTGCTCGAAGCGCTGACGGTACAGCTGGATGAGGCGCATGTAGTGCTCCTTCGGCCAGAAGATGTTGTTCGCGAAGAACCCGTCGCCGTAGTAGGCGGCCTGTTCCGCGATCTCGGGGCTGCGGATCGAGCCGTGCCAGACGAACGGGGGCACGCCGTCGAGCGGGCGCGGCGTGGACTGGAAGCCTTGGAGAGGCGTGCGGAACTTGCCCTGCCAGTCGACGAAGTCCTCTCGCCACAGCTTGTGGAGGAGCGCATAGTTCTCGATCGCGAGGTTGATGCCCTCACGGATGTCCTGGCCGAACCAGGGGTAGACGGGGCCGGTGTTGCCTCGACCCATGATGAGGTCGACGCGACCGCCCGCGAGGTGCTGCAGCATCGCGTAGTCTTCGGCGATCTTCACGGGGTCGTTGGTCGTGATGAGGGTCGTGCTCGTCGAGAGGATGAGCTTCTCGGTCTTCGCGGCGATGTAACCGAGCATCGTGGTGGGGCTGGAAGGGACGAACGGCGGGTTGTGATGCTCGCCGGTCGCGAAGACGTCGAGGCCGACTTCTTCGGCTTTGAGCGCGATGGCGACCATCGCCTCGATGCGTTCGTGTTCGGTCGGCGTGACACCGGTGGTGGGGTCGGTGGTGACGTCTCCCACCGTGAAGATTCCGAATTGCATCGTGACTCCTGAGTCGTGGGTTGTCTGAGGTCGTGCCCGACAGCCCTTCGTTTCCATTCAGTTGAATGGATATCTGGGTCAACGGCGGTACTGCCGATCGTATTCCCGCCCGAGGCCGGGCGTTGACCGTGCTCCCAAGACAGACGCTCTGCCGGTTGCTCGCTTGCCCTATCCGATGTCGGCGCATCGTGGCAGGATCGCCGCATGGACGAGGATCGGGAACGCGGAGCACACGATGTGACGAGCGAGCAGGCGGAGGCGCGCCACGTGGTCTGCGGCATCGTTCCGCCCTACCTGCTCGAACGCATCGCTGGACTCGAAGCCCCGCACCTCGGCCGCGCGGCCACGGCCGCTCGCTACTCGCTCCTCGTCACGAGGCCGTACCGGTTCCCGGAGCCCGGCCGGGCCGCAGCGCCGGTTCAGGGCTCGCAGGATGAACCGAATGCACTGGACGTACGGGACATGCGGAATGTACGGGATGCTGCGACGAACCTCGATTATCCGGCGCCGGCCGCAACGCGTGCGCCTGCGGGACCGCCAGCGCCCATCCCCGGCCCGCACCGAGAGATCTCCGACGCCGACCGCACGGAGACGCTTCCCGGACGACTCATCCGGACGGAAGGCGCCCCGGAGGATCAGGACTCGTCCGTGAACGAGGCCTACGACGGCCTCGGCGCGACGCACAGGCTCTTCGCTGAGGCGTACCGTCGCAACTCGATCGACGACCGCGGTCTCCCCCTCTTCGCGACCGTCCACTACGGCGACGACTACGACAACGCGTTCTGGAACGGCGAGCGCATGGTCTTCGGCGATGGTGACGGGGAGGTCTTCCGCGGGTTCACGCGCTCGCTGAGCGTCATCGGCCATGAGCTCTCCCACGGCGTCACCCAGTTCACCGCCGGTCTCGTCTACCAGGGCCAGTCCGGTGCGCTCAACGAACACGTCTCGGACGTCTTCGGTGCACTCGTGGAGCAGTACGCCAGTCGTCAGAGAGCCGCTGATGCGAGCTGGCTCATCGGCGTCGGCCTCTTCACCGATCAGGTCGAGGGCGAGGCGCTCCGATCGATGATCCATCCGGGGACAGCGTACGACGACGACGTGCTCGGCAAGGACCCGCAACCGGCCCACTTCGACGACTACGTCGAGACGAGCGATGACGAAGGCGGTGTCCACCTGAACTCGGGCATCCCGAACCGTGCGTTCGCCGTCGCCGCGACGACGCTCGGCGGCAACGCCTGGGAACGGACAGGACAGGTCTGGTACGATACGCTGACCGCCACGGGAACCGGGGCGCTCTCCCCCACGGTCGACTTCGCGGGCTTCGCTGCGGCGACCCTGCGCGCTGCGTCGTTGCGATACGGCGTCGGCTCGGACGTGCACCGTGCGGTAGCGACCGGTTGGGACGCCGTGGGCGTGACTCCGACCGTGTGATCCCGTCCGCCTGCCGCTGCCCCTGCCCCTGCCGCTGCCCCTGCCCCTGCCCCTGCCCCTGCCCCTGCCCCTGCCCCTGCCCTTGCCCTTGCCCCTGCCCCTGCCCCTGCCCCTGCCCCTGCCCCTGCCCCTGCCACTGCCACTGCCACTGCCACTGCCACTGCCACTGCCACTGCCACTGCCACACCGCAGGTCTTCCCGCGTCATAACTCCTTCAATCCGAACGGTCGCCGTCTGCGAACCTTGCTATTCCGGGGCAGCCAGCCGCCGACCCTCCCGAATTGAAGGAGTTATGGTGACCGAAGAGGCGGAGTACGATCGCCGCATGAAGGTCACGGTGACGAGGAGCGGCGGCATCGCCGGGTTGACGCGTCGCTGGGAGGTCGTCGTGGACGATCAGCCCGATCCGCAGACGTGGCTCGTCCTCATCGATCGCCTGCCCTGGTCGGAGGCCGTTCCCGTCGCGCCGCAGCCGGATCGCTACGTCTACCGCATCCGGTGCGAGCCGCGAGAGGCCGTCCTCGCCGAACAGCAGCTGACGGGTCCGTGGCAGGAGCTCGTCGACCGCGTCCGACACGCACAGCCGGAGGCGCCGATCGCCGGTCACACGAACGAACCGCGACGCTGAACGGCCGGTCGGAGCCGGTGTCCAGCGCCGCGGCGCGGGTGGTGCAGAGTGTGGATCGGACGCGGATCGAACGCGCCCCGCGGATCAGGCCGCCTGCGGATCAGGCCGTCAGGAACTGCTCCGCGAGGAGTTCGAGCGAGCGGATGCGAGCAGGCGCCGACGACGGATCGGTGCCCGTGTATGCAGAGCTGACCGGCGACACCATGACCTCGTCGACCTGGAACCGCTCGGCCAGCTGCGTCAGCTGACGCGCGGCGGATTCGGCATCGCCGATGATCCAGGCGCTCCGCATCTGGTCGAGCAGCTCGAGTTCGAGGCTCGACAGTTCGTCCGCCGCTGCTTCCTCGACCGTCGCGATCGGCCCGAGCTTCTTGCCTGCGCGGAGGCGTGCCATCTGCTGCAGGTTCGGGAGGGCGAGCGCCTCCGCTTCCTCCTTCGTGTCGGCGACGACGACGTTGGCGGTCAGGAAGGTGCGCGGTGCTTCGAGCCGCGGCGACGCTTCGAACGTGGTTCGGTAGAGCTCGAGCGCACGAGCCGTGCCCTGCCCTGAGAAGTGGTGCGCGAAGACGTACGGCAAGCCGAGCGCGGCGGCGAGCGCGGCCGAGTAGTCGCTCGACCCGAGCAGCCACACGTCGGGGATGCTCCCCGCCTTCGGCGTTCCACGCAGTTCGTACTCGTCTCCCGAGGTGAGGCGGACGGTCGCTCCCTCCTCGCCGAGGAGGGAGACGATGTCCTGCACGTTGTTCGGGAAGCGGTCGACGTCGCTCACATTGCCGGACTGGCGGAGGACCGCCGAGATCACGGGGTCGCTGCCCGGAGCTCGTCCGAGTCCGAGGTCGATGCGTCCGGGCGCTGCCGCCTCGAGGAGGGCGAACTGTTCCGCCACGACGAGCGGAGCGTGGTTCGGCAGCATCACCCCGCCGGAGCCGACGCGGATGCGCTGCGTGTTGGCGGCGAGGATGCCGATGACGACGGCTGGGTTCGTGGATGCCACGGACGGCATATTGTGGTGCTCCGCCACCCAGTACCGGTTGTAGCCGAGTTCGTCGGCTCGTTTCGCGAGGCCGATCGTCGCCGCGAGGGCCTGGTTGGTGTTCTGGTCCGAGCGCACCGGGATCAGATCGAGTACCGACAGTTTCATGCTCACCTTTCGTCGTTCCCACAGTGCAGCGCATGGATGCACCCTGGCATTCCCGATGGCCGACAGTTGACAGCGTCGCTCGGCGATCAGCGGTACCCGCACAGCGTTGCTTCGAAGCCGCTTCGGAGTCCTTCGGAGCTGCTTCGAACGTGCTGGCCAGCATCACTACCCAACACTTGGCCGATTCTCAGGGCCAACCCAGCCCTGGAGCAGCCGATCGGCCTACCATCGGGGACCACGACCGCGAAGGAGAACACCATGGGATTCCTCGATCGACTCCTCGGCCGCGAGGACCGGAACGATCCGAACGCTCAGAACGCGCCGTACGGCGTCGACCGGAACGTGCCGCAGGTGCCGCAACCGGGCCAGTACGGCCAGGCAGGACAGTACGGCCAGCCGCAGGACCAGTACACCCAGCAAGCACCCGCCGCGCCCGCCGCCCAACGCAGCCCGGACGAGATCGCCGTCGAACGCTACCGCTACCTCCTCCGCACGGCTCCGCCCGAGGCCATCGAACAGGTCCACGCCGAGGCGTTCGCGAAACTCACTCCCGAGCAGCGGACGCTCGTCTTCCAGGAGCTCTCCCAGAACGCGCCGGCCGGTGACGCGCCGCTCAACGACTCCCCAGCGGCGCTCGCTACCTCGGCGACCCGTTCCGAGCTCCGTCAGCCCGGCACCCTCGAGCGCTCGTTCTCCGGACAGAACGGCGGCCAGAACGGTCCGCAAAACGGCGGCCAGCGCAGCGGCTTCGGCGGCGCGATGCCTGGTCTCGGCACGATGTTCGCGGGTTCACTCCTCGGGACGATCTCCGGCATGGTCATCGGATCCGCCATCGCGAGCGCGTTCATCCCCGACTCCGTCGGCACCGAAGCCGGCGCGAACGATGCAGGCGCGAACGATGCAGGCGGCACCGATGGTGCTGACGCAGGAACGAGCGACTCCGGGACGGGTGACGCGGGTGCGGGCGACACGACCACGGAAGCCGGCGCCGGTGACGCGGGCTGGAGTTCGGACCCCGGAACGTCGACCGATGCGGGTTGGGGCGGAGACGGCGGCGGCTTCGGCGACTTCGGCGGCGGAGACTTCGGTGGCGGAGGGGACTTCGGCTTCTGACACCGCACCGTCGCCGAACGCACGGTCCTCAGCCGGACAGGCGCTCAGCCGGACCGCCGGACAGGCGCCCAGCAGAACAGCCGGACGGCCGCTCAGCAGCACAGGCGCTCAGTCGTCGAGGTCGCCTGTCGGTGCCTTCGCGTGCTGTTCGGCGAGGATCTCGATGAGCCGTTCGATGCGTTGCTCGCGTTCGGAGCCGTCGGCGGCTTCCGCCCACGTCGCCAACTCGCGCTGAGCGCTGTTCGGAAGACTCCGGAAGACGGCCAGGCGACCCGCGTCGTCGATCGCCTGCTCGAGGTCGGGTCGGAGCAGGACGACTCGCTCGGCTGTGGCGAGCGGTCCGGATCCCACGTCAGCGTGTCTGCCCATGGGGCAACGGTAGTGGGTGAGCGGGGCGGCCGTCGAGAGGCTCAGGCATCGATTTCGTGACGCTACGGACAGCGACGCCCTGCATGTCGTGCGGGTCGGTCAGACGACTTCCCAATCGGCGATGCCGCCGCCGACGACCACGAACAACGGATGCGCCTCCGGTCGCCACACCTTCGCCCACCGCTCCGCGACGGCAGGGCTCCGTTCGAGGAGCCTGCGGTTGAGATTCCCCCACTCGTAGTCGAGCTGACCGTCAGTCACCGGCATCGGGGCGACGTTCACGAGCTCTGCGGGTTCGGCGTCGATCACCGCACGGTCGAAGCTGTTGCCGCGTTCCTCCGCCTCGTCGGCGAGCGCAGCCAAGAATGCCCCGATTGCAGCGTCCGGCTCCGGAGCCTCCAGGAACCGTTGCACCTGCGGGTGATCGCGCAGGTTCGACGCCTCGTCCTGCAGCACCCGCTGAGCGATGACGCCCTCGCGCCACGTGGCAACGAGCGCCTGGGCATCGAAGTAGCGGGGGTGGATCGACCAGAGGCGCATGTCTCCATCCTGCCCGACGCGGCTGACACCCTCCCGAATCGGCGTGCGAGCGACACCCGTGACGCGCTTCGCGGCACCGTAAGGATCTCCGACCGCCGATGCCACGGGTGCGCGTCATGCTGGCCCGCGACGGGTGGGCACCAATAGGGTGAGCACATGGTCATCCTCGTCGCGATCGCCGCAACCCTGTCCGCAGCACTCCACATCGTCATCTTCTACTGGGAGTCGCTCGCGTGGCTCCGGCCGGCCGTATGGAAACGATTCGGCGTCGCGAACGAACAGGACGCCCAGACCACTCGTGTCCTCGCGTACAACCAGGGCTTCTACAACCTGTTCCTCGCCATCGGCGCACTCGTGGGCGCGATCCTCTACGGCGTCGGCGTCCAGCAGGCGGGCTTCGCGATCGGCCTCTTCTCGGTTATCTGCATGTTCGGCGCCTCGGTCGTCCTGCTGTCGAGCGGGCCCGGCCGCATCAAGGCCGCGCTCATCCAGGGCACACTCCCCCTCATCACGATCGTCCTGTACATCGTGAGCGGTGTGACGCAGAGCTGATCAGCAACCAGTGCCCAGCGACCATCCCAGCCCTCCCCTCCCGCCGGAACATCCCGACGACACGCAGCGTGAACCGACGCAGGAGCCGTCCCACACCAGCGAAGCGGACCTGAACTCGGCAGAGCCTGCACCTCGCAAGCGATCGCTCTTCGTCGACCTCTCCCCCCTCCGAGAGAGCCCTGCGTTCGCTCGGCTCTGGCTCGGCGGCGCGATCACGGGCATCGGCGGCCAGATGACGATCGTCGCGGTCGGCCTGCAGGTCTACGCGCTCACCTCGTCGACGTTCGCCGTCTCGCTCGTGGGAGTCTTCGCTCTCGTCCCGATGATCGTCTTCGGTCTGTACGGAGGAATGCTCGCCGACGCCTTCGACCGGCGGAAGGTGGCGCTGTTCTCGGCGATCGTGACGTGGGGATCGACCGCGATCATCGCGGCTCTCGCGTGGCTGCACGTGGAGACGGTGTGGCCGCTCTACGTCCTGACGACCATCAACGCGGTCTCGACGACGATCGTGGGCACATCACGACAGGCGATCCTGCCTCGGATCCTGCCCGCCCGACTCCTCCCGGCTGCCGCAGCCCTCGGCGGCATCTCCGCCGGCGTCATGGTCACGGTCGGCCCGGCTCTCGCGGGCGTCCTCGTGGCGACCGTCGGCTTCACCTGGACGTACACGATCGACGTCATCCTGTTCGTCGCCGCTTTCCTCGGCATCGCCTCCCTCCCCGCGATCCTGCCCGACGAGAGCACGAGACGCCTTCCCGGACTCCGCAGCCTCGTCGACGGCTGGACGTTCCTGAAGACGGCGCCGAACATCCGCATGACGTTCATCGTCGACATCGTCGCCATGACCTTCGGCAATCCGAGAGTCCTCTATCCGGCGGTCGGGACGCTCGTCCTCGGCGGCGGGCCGATCACCGTCGGCGTCCTCACGGCGACCATGGCGATCGGTGCGCTCATCTCGAGCCTGCTGTCGGGGCCCATCGGGCGCGTCGATCATCAGGGCCGCGGCATCCAGGCGGCGATCGTCGTCTACGGCTTCGCGATCGCCGCGTTCGGCGGCGTGCTGGCGTGGGTCACACTGTCCGGGGCAGCAGTGCACGGGGCCGACTCGCTCAACGTCCCGGCCATCGTGTGCGCCGGCATCGCCCTCGCGATCGCGGGAGCCGCCGACAACGTCAGTTCGATCTTCCGGATGACGATGCTGCAGACCGCCGTGCCCGACGCCGTCCGCGGTCGCCTTCAGGGCCTGTTCGTCGTCGTCGTGACCGGTGGACCGCGTCTCGGCGATCTCTACATCGGTCTCGCGGCATCGGCGTTCGCGCTCTGGATGCCGCCGCTCGCGGGTGGGCTGCTCATCGCGGCGATCGTCTGGACGCTCGTCCGGACCAACCCGCGGTTCCGCTCGTACACGGCGACGGCGCCGACGCCGTAGGGGCAGGCATCGTAGAGGCAGGCGCGACGAAGGAAGTCGGCGACGGTGACGAGCGCGCGGCGACTACTCCGTGGCGACTACTCCGTAGCGATCGCGTAGACGTCGCGGCCGGCGAGACGGTCGCGTCCGCCGAGGCCGTCGAGTTCGAGCACCAGACCGAGACCGGCGACGACGTATCCGGCGCGCTCGATGAGCTTGACGGCCGCGGAACAGCTACCGCCCGTGGCGAGCACGTCGTCGAGGATGAGAACGCGCGTCCCCTGCGGCAACTGGCCGAGTCGCAGTTCGAGAGCTGCGGCACCGTACTCGAGGCCGTAGTCCTCGTGCAGCACCTCGCCGGGGAGCTTTCCCGCCTTACGGATCGGCACCAGACGGGTGTGGGTCGCGTACGCGAGCGCCGATGCGAGGAGGAAGCCGCGCGCTTCGACACCGGCGACGGCGTCGAAGGTGCCGTCGAATCGTGCACCGAAGTCGTCGATGATCGCCCGGAACGCGTCAGCGTCGGCGAAGACCGGCGTGAGGTCGCGGAAGAGGATCCCCTCGGTCGGGAAGTCGGGGATCGTGGCGGTGAGGTGCGCGACGTGTTCGGCTGCGGTGCTGGGCATGACTGGTCTCCGGGAACTGGCGATGGCAGAGGTCGCCCCCTCGAGGCAGTCCAGGCGCGTGCGCCGGACGCCGCGAGGGGGCGGTGGTACTGGGGTCTACTTGACGCCGAGGAGGTCGATCACGAAGACGAGCGTCTGGCCGGAGAGCTGGTGGCCTCCGCCTGCGGGGCCGTAGGCCAGCTCGGGCGGAACGGTGAGCTTGCGACGGCCGCCGACCTTCATGCCGGGGATGCCTTCCTGCCACCCCGAGATGAGGTTGCGCAGCGGGAAGTTGATCGACTGGCCGCGGCTCCACGAGGAGTCGAACTCCTCGCCGGAGTCGTACCCGACGCCGAGGTAGTGCACGTCGACCGTGGACGAGGCCTGAGCCTCATCGCCGTCGCCGAGGAAGATGTCCTCGATGACGAGCTCGGTGGGCGCGGGGCCCTGGGGGGCGTCGACTTCTGGCTTGGTCCGTGATGAATCTGTCATGGAACCATCCAAGCAGTTCCACGGGCTCCCGTCAGGACGATTTCGCTCTCCGCGTGACGAGTGACGGCCCGGGCAACCGACATCGCGACCATGCTCTGCGCGGCGCGCGGCCGCCCCGACACCTGTGGGACATCGCGAGGAACCGTGTTCAGGGGGCAACGAACCCTTGCGCTCGTCCAGCAGGTGGAGCATGCTGAGAGCAGAACTCGTCGCCCGGGAGACTTGCAGGCACTGCCGCAGCACCGGGCGATGAGTCTGTCCGGGCCTGTTCTCCGGACTGCTTCTCCGGCCCCTTCGCCAGGGCGGTCCTCAGCCCAGTACTCGCCGCGCGGACCCCTCGACTCGACGCGGACCACTCGGCTCAGTGCCCGGTGAGCAGCTCTCGTCTGAGCACCGTGATCGAATCGAGGAGTTCCCGCTCGCGCGCCCGATCCACGGCACGATCCCGTCCCGTCACGATGCGCTGCCGACAGAACGCGAGCCTGGTCGCCGCGACGATGAACCGCTGCATCGATCGATCCGCAGCTCGCGACCGCGACTTCGCCCACGCTCTGGCGCCCCGCCTGCCGTCCCGTGTCGTCAGCATCGCGACCTCGCCCGGGGTGAACCATCCACCGGCCGCATACTCGGTGAGTCGATCCGCGGTGACGCTGATCTCGGTGCGGCGGAGGAACACGATGACGATGAGCCAGACCGCGAAGATCGGCACTTCGAGGAGCACGTACACGACGGGGAACGGGTAGAACCCGGGCAGGAGGTTCCAGAGCGAGTGGAGGACGACGGCGACGAGCAGCCCGACGAAGAAGGGGCCGAGCGCACTCAGTCCCTTGTAGCGTCTGGCCGCATAGCCGAGGGCGATGCCCGTGCACGCGGTGAAGGTCACGTGCGCGAACGGCGAGACGATGCCGCGCAGGATGAACGTCTGGGCGAGGAGTCCTCCTCCCCCGTCGGCGAGCGCGAGTCCGAAGTACTGGATGTTCTCACTGAACGCGAAGCCGGCTGCCACGACGGCACCGTAGACGAGTCCGTCCACCGGACCGTCGAACTGACTCCGTGCGGCGAAGAACAGGATCAGGAGACCGAGGCCCTTTGCCGTCTCCTCGACGATCGGCGCCTGGACGCCGTAGAGCAGGACGTCCGACGCCTGCACCCCGACGAGGATGACGGAGACCTTGACCGTGAGATCCACGAGGAGCGCGATGGCGATGGACGCCGTTGCGCCCCACAGGAACGCGAGCACGAGCGCGAGGCGCGGTTCCGGCTCCCAGCGGTCGATCCATCGGACGGCGAACAGCACGATGGCGAGCGGCACGAGCGCGAGCAGGAAGCCGCTCACGAGGCCGTCGGTTCCGAGCGTCGAGACGAAGTACGCGACGAGCGCGAGCCCGACGAGCGCGAGCACCACGACCGCGATCCAGGCAAGCGTCACCGTCAGCGCGGGTGATCGCCGAGGGACTGAGTGAGGGATGACGGGATCGACGGGCGCAGGGGCGATGATCGACGGCCGGGCCACGGGAGGCGACGCCTGCTGCGGGGACGGATCGCCCGGTCGCCATGGCGGCGGCGGTGCACTGTCGGGACCTGGGGTCCCCGGCAGCGGTGTGGTCATGCGCTCCAGCGTAATCGCGCGCGCGAGGTGACGCTGTCGTGCGACATCGATGCGCGACGTCGATGCCTGACATCGATGCATGACATCGAACCGCCATGCCCTCGAACCCATCCGACATTCGTCGGGTATTTCCCCGGCGGGACACGGAATCGCATCGATCCGGGAACAAGTGGCGGAACATCGGCCCTGCGCGCCTCTCGAACCCCCTGCGAGAGGCTCGCCTGCGATAGCGTGGATGGGTGAAGCTCGCACACTTTGTCGCAACCGACCGTCCCGATTCCTCGCGCACCGACGCCTATCGCTCCGCCGCGGACGTGAGGCTCGCCGTCGTGAACGACTCGGGAGCGATCTTCCTCGACGAGATCCTCGACGATGCCCCTCGAGACCTCCAGGAACTCATCGAGCGCGGCCCCGACGAACTCGAGCGCATCCGCAACCACGTCGGCAACGCCACCGCGAGCGGCATCACGGGTGAACCGCTCGACGGCCTCGTCCACGCGTCCGCGGTGCTCCGACCGCCGACCATCCTCGCCGTCGGCCTCAACTACTCGGCGCACTCGAGCGAGCTCAACCTCAAGACCGACAACGCCCCGACGATCTTCGGCCTCTGGGCCAATTCCCTCACCGGACACGACGGAACGACGACGTGGCCGGCGGAGATCAGCGAACAGGTCGACTACGAGGCAGAGCTCGGCGTCATCATCGGGAAGCGTGCCGTCAACGTCTCATCGGAGGACGCCCTCGACCACGTGTTCGGGTACACGGTCGTCAACGACATCACGGCCCGCAACATCCAGTACTCGGAAGCGCAGTGGTCGAGGTGCAAGTCCTTCGACGGCTTCACACCCACCGGTCCCGTCGTCGTCACCGCGGACGAGATCCAGGACCCGCAGAACCTCCACATCTCCACCGTCCTCGACGGGGTCACCCTCCAGGACTCGTCGACGAGTCACATGGTGCGGAGCGTCGCCACGCTCATCGAGCACCTGTCCGGTTCGGCGACGCTCCTGCCCGGAACGCTCATCTCGACCGGCAGCCCGGGCGGCGCCGGCTACTCGCGGAGCCCCCAGGTCTTCCTGACCGACGGCGCCTCCGTGACGGTGGCCGTCGAGGGCATCGGCGAGCTCACGACGCGCTGCCGCGTGACGGGCGCCGCGCCCGCCGAATAGCCGCTGCAGAGGAGGCGACGCAGAGCCAGCGCGCCGCCGGCGCAGGATCGACGCTCACTGCACGACCGTCCGAAGCCGTCCCGGGTGTTCACAACTCAGGACGGCTTCGGCGTGTCGGGGTGCATCCTCGGCGTATCCGGGCGGCACGCCGAGGGCTCTCCTGAGTTGTGAACACCGGAGCAGGGGTTCGACGGGGAGGTTCGGTGCAGGGATCGGAGTGCGGCTCAGTGCCGGGGCGGGTTCGGCGCAGGACTGATCGGGTCCGGCAACGGCAGGTCGATGATCGGGATGGCGGAGGTGATCGCCTCGATGCCGGACAAGCGTGCCGGTGAGAGCTGTTTCGTCACTTCCGCGCGCGTCATGAGCTTGGCCTCGACCACGAGGTCGGCGACGTTCCGACCGGTCAGCAGGGCCGTCTTCGCGAGTGCAGCAGCCGACTGGTAACCGATGAACGGCGTGAGCGCGGTGATGACGCCGACCGATGCGCCGACCATGACACCGAGCCGTTCCTCATTCGCGGTGATGCCGTCGATGCAGTTGACCCGCAGCGTCTTGCACGCCTGTGCCATCCAGACGATGCTCTGCAGGAGCGAGTGCGCGATGACCGGCTCGAACGCGTTGAGCTGCAGCTGTCCGGCTTCCGCAGCCATCGTGACCGTCATGTCGGCGCCGACGACGCTGAACGCGACCTGGTTGACGACCTCGGGGATGACCGGGTTGACCTTGCCCGGCATGATGCTGGAGCCGGCCTGGCGCGGAGGCAGGTTGATCTCGCCGAAACCGGCCTGTGGTCCGCTCGAGAGGAGACGGAGGTCGTTGCAGATCTTCGACAGCTTGATGGCGCTGCGCTTGAGCGTTCCGCTGAACGACATGAAGCCGCCGGCGTCGCTCGTGGACTCGATGAGGTCAGGTGCCGTCTCGAGCTTGAGGCCCGTGATCTCGTTGAGGTGACGGACGACGGACTCCGCGTAGCGCGGATCGGCGGTGATGCCCGTGCCGATGGCGGTGGCGCCGAGGTTGACCTCGGAGAGCAGCCAGAGCGTCTCGTGGAGCCGGTCGTAGTCCTCGTTGAGCGTGGTCGCGAAGCCGTGGAACTCCTGGCCGAGGGTCATCGGCACGGCGTCCTGCAGCTGTGTGCGGCCGACCTTGAGGACGTGCGCGAACTCGCGGGCCTTCGCACTGCACGAGTCGCGGAGCGCCGCGAGTTCCGTGAGGAGGAACTGGAGCGAGAACGCGAGGGCGATCTTGATCGAGGTCGGGTAGACGTCGTTCGTGCTCTGCGAGCGGTTCGTGTCGTCGATGGGGTGGAGGAACGCGTAGTCGCCCTTGGGCCGTCCGGCGATCTCGAGCGCGACGTTCGTGATGATCTCGTTCGCGTTCATGTTGGTCGACGTCCCTGCTCCGCCCTGGATGACGCCGACGATGAACTCGTCGTGGAACTCGCCGTCGATGATGCGCTGGCACGCGGCGTCGATGAGCTTCGCCTTCGCAGGGCTGAGCACACCGATCTCGGTGTTGGCGCGTGCGGCTGCCTGCTTGACGCTCGCGAGGGCGACGACGAGGTCCGGATAGACCGAGATGGGACGCTTGGTGATCGGGAAGTTGTCGAGCGCCCGGGCGGTGTGGATGCCCCAGTAGGCGTCCGCCGGAATCTCCATGGAGCCGAGTGAGTCGGACTCCGTCCTCGTCTCGATGGGCCGTTCCTGCGTCACTGCTTCTCCCGTTGATCGCTGGCTGGTGGTGATGGGCGTACTGATCGTCACTCGGGCTCCGTTGCCTGGTCGCACTGCCTTCAGTGCACTGTGATGGGGTCACTTCAACTGTATCTCCCGGATCGCGTTCGGCCGAGGGCCCGGTCTGGGATCCCAGACAAGCAGATCACGGCTTGATGACGATCGTCGACGAGACTGACCAGGCGAGACGAACACGCTTCCCGGGACGTGAAAGTGGTGTGCCCGACTTATACTCGGTAGTGGCGACCGCCCAGACCCCGCGCACCCACAGCACACCAGGACAGGACCACCATGGCGACCATCTACGACGTAGCGGCACTCGCCGAGGTGTCGCCCGCGACCGTCTCGCGCGTGTTCAACGGAACGGCCGTGTCCGCGGACAAGGTCGAACGGGTGCGCGATGCGGCGGCGCTCCTGGCGTACACGCCCAACCGCACGGCGAGGACGCTCCGCAAACAGAGTTCGGAGATCATCGCGCTCGTCATCCCCGACATCGAGAACCCGTTCTTCACGGCGCTCGCTCGTGGCGTCGAGGACCGCGCCCGCGCGGACGGGTACTCGCTCGTCCTCTGCAACACCGACGACGATGCGACCCGCGAGGCGCACTACCTCGAGATCGCGGCGCTCGAACACATGGCCGGCGTCATCATCGCCCCCGCCAGCTCCACGAGTGATCTCGGTCCGCTGCACCGTCGTGGGACCGCCGTCGTCGCGGTCGATCGAACCATCAACGGCATCGACGTCGACACCGTCGTGTTCGACAACCACGGCGCGGGTGCCACCGCGACCGAGGCGCTCATCGAACGCGGCTTCACGAGGATCGCGTGCATCACCGGACCGCTCGGCGTGTGGACGGCCGACCAACGTGCCGACGGATGGCGCGACGCCCTCGTGCGCAATGGGATCACGCCGGACGAATCCCTGCTCGTCCGAGCCGACTTCCGCGTCGACGGCGGCAGGCGAGCGACCGATGAACTCCTCGATCTGGAGGCGCCTCCCGAAGCCGTGTTCGTCGCGAACAATCTCATGGCCGTCGGTGCCGTCGATGCGCTCCGCGAGCGGTCGATGTGCCCCACGCAGCTCGGTATCGCCGTCTTCGGAGACCTCCCCTTCACCTCGGCTGCGCCCGCCGGTGTCTCGGTCGTGAGCGTGGCCGCTCGCGAACTCGGGGAACTCGCGGTGGACCTCCTCATCGAACGCATGCGCGGGAACACCAGCCCTCCGCGGATCCGTGTCGTCGAGGCCGTGCTCTCCCCGTCCTGGTCGAACGGCGCACCGGTCCTCTAGCTGCTCGAATCGGAGGTTCGCCTGCCCGGATCCGGGCCGAGCGCTTCCGCGGCGCTCAGCGCTTGCGGGAGAACTGCTCCAGCCGCTCCTGCGGAGTGAGTGCTGCCATCCGCTCGACGAACTCCGCGCTGAACGTCGCAGCCGTCTGATGGTCGCCGAGCGGCACGACCGAGTGCGTGATGCGGTCCTCGTACACGTGGACGAGGTTGAACGACTGACCGCCGAACATCCCGTTGACCTCGTAGGGCGGGAGCGACAGGTTCATCGTGTAGCAGGTGGCGCTCGCGACGGAGACGGGGATGCCGGCGAACGTGCTGCTCGTCGAGTAGTGGAGGTGTCCGCCGAGGATGGCGCGAACATCGGTGCCGCGGATGACGTCCGCCAGGCGACGCTGGTCCTGCAGTTCGAGGATGTCGAAGAAGGGCATGGGCGATGGGACGGGCGGATGGTGCATCGCGAGGATCGTGCCGAGCGGGGCCGGAACCGCGAGGACGGATCGCAACCAGTCGAGCTGCGCATCGGTCAGTTCGCCGTGGTGCCACCCCGGAACCGTCGAGTCCAGGCCGATGACGCGCAGGCCGCGGAAGTCCCAGACGCCGTCGAGCGGTTCGTCGCTCGCATCCAGCCCGAGCAGTTCCGTGCGCATGATCGCACGTTCATCGTGGTTACCCATCAGCCAGACGATGGGTGCTCCGAGCCGTGCGGCGACGGGCTCGACGTGCTCGCGGAGCCTCCTGTAGGCGTCGGGCTCCCCCAGGTCGGTCAGGTCGCCCGTGAACACGAGAGCGTCTGGGCTGATCCCCATGCGTTCCACCTGGCTGAGCGCCTGCAGCAGATTCTCCTCGACGTCGACCGCGTCGTAGAGCCGCTTGCCGTCCGCGAGGAGGTGGGGATCGCTGAGGTGCACGATCACGCGCTGAGCGGGCGGATACTGGCCGAAGCGGACTGCACCTGTCATGCCCCGAGTCTACGAGGAGGCACCGACCTGTCGTCGACGGCCTGACGTGGCAGAATGCTGCTGTGCACGAAGGCGAGCTGGACATCGTGAACGGTCCGGTGCTGGAGCGTCGCGCGGAAGTCGCGACCCTCGGCATCCGCGAGACCGTTCCGTTCCGCACCATGCTGTCGAATCGCGACCGGTTGCTCGCGGAACTGATCGACTGGCTGGCGGCGCGTGGCATCGAGCCCTCCGGACCGTTCTTCCTGCGCCTCCACGTCGTCGACATGTCGGCACTGATGGACATCGAGGTCGGGGTCGAGGTCGAGCCCGACGGCGGCGGTCGCGCACTCGACGCCTCAGACGACCGGGTGCGCGCTGGATGTCTTCCCGCCGGGGACTACGCGGTGCTCGCGTATCGGGCGAAATCCATGGCGGCGAATCGCCGATTGCACGCCTGGGTCGCCGAGCAGGGACTCGTGCTCGACACCGGCCCGGACGCCCACGGCGAAGCCTTCGCCTCGCGCTGCGAGATCTACCGCACGGATCCGCGCACCGAGCCCCGGAAGACGCGATGGGTCGTCGAGCTGGCGTTCAAGACCCGCGCCGAGCCCTGAGACGAGCCCTGCCCCCAGCCCTCAGACCAGCTCTGAGACCAGCCGTCAGACCCGGACCGGCCCGGACGACGAGTCCTCCAACCCCCTCGGTGTCGGGGACGGTGACGGGGACGACGAAGCTAGGGTGGGTTGATGGACTCCGCGACCGCTGTGCTGCACGCTCTGACCTCGAAGCCCGGCGCCGGCCTCGTGATGGACTTCGACGGCGTCCTCGCACCGATCACTGACGACCCGACCGCGAGCGAGTTGCTGCCCGGCACGGAGCGGCTCCTCGCACGCCTCGCGGAGCATCTCTCCGTCGTCGCGCTGCTGTCCGGCCGCCCCGTGGGCTTCCTCGCCGAACGAGCGGCCATCCCCGGGGTGGAGCTGTACGGCTCCTACGGGCTCGAACGCTTGACGTCGGACGGCATCGAGGTGCTGCCGGAGGCCAGGCAGTGGACCGCCGCCGTCCAGGAGGCAACTCGGATGCTGCACCGGGAGCTCGACGGCATCGAAGGCGTCCACGTCGAGGACAAGTCGCTCGCCGTCGCCGTGCACTGGCGACGCGCACCCGATCGAGACCGCGCGGAACGGCTGATCGCACCACTCGTCCAGCAGGTGATCGAAGCGCAGGGCCTCCGACGGGAGCCGGGCAAGTTCGTCGAAGAACTCCGGATGCCGATCGACCAGGACAAAGGCACCGCGCTGGAGCGCATCATCGGCGCGGGCTCCCTGCAGACCCTCGCCTATGCGGGCGACGACCGCGGAGATCTGCCCGCGTTCCGGGTCGTGATCGCAGCGAACGGCCACGCCTTGGTCGTCGACGGGCCCGACATGGCGCCGGAGGTCGGCTCCGTGCCCGGTGTCCACTTCGACGGACCCGACGCGTTCCAAGGGTGGCTGCAGCAGCTCGACGACGCGCTGCGGTCGTCGCAGTCACCGTCATAGTCATAATCGCAGGCACAGGCACAGGCACAGGCACAGGCGCAGTCACAGGCGTAGTCGACCTCGGCCGACGTCAGCTCAGCGCAGCACCAGGCAGCATCCCTCACCACGAAACGGTGCGGGACGGCATCGATCACCGTCCCGCACCGTTCAGCACCTGCGGCTCAGGACGCGACGCCGAGCGCCATCTCGATGGGGCCGCGTGCGAAGAAGATCAGGAAGCCGGCCGCGACGATCCACAGGAGCGGGCTGATCTCGCGTGCCTTGCCCGAGAGCGAGCGCAGGACGACCCAGGCGATGAAGCCCGCACCGATGCCGTTCGCGATCGAGTAGGTGAGCGGCATCACGACGACCGTCAGGAACACCGGCAGCGCGACCGAGAACTCAGTCCAGACGATGTCCTTGATCTGCGCCATCATGAGCGCACCGACGATCACGAGCGCTGCCGCAGCGACCTCGGACGGGACGATCTGTGTGAGCGGTGTGAAGAACATCGCGAGCAGGAACAGCACACCGGTCACGATGTTCGCGAGACCGGTCCGTGCGCCTTCGCCGATGCCGGCACCGGACTCGATGAAGACCGTGTTCGAGGAACCGGATGCGACACCACCGGCGACGGCTCCGACGCCCTCGACGATGAGCGCGGACTTCAGGCGAGGGAAGTCGCCCTTCGCATCGGCGACGCCGGCTTCCTTCGACAGTCCAGTCATGGTGCCCATGGCGTCGAAGAAGTTCGTGAAGACGAGGGTGAAGACGAGCATGAGCGCGGCAAGGGCGCCGATGCGTTCGAACCCGCCGAAGCTGACCTGGCCGAGGAGGCTGAGGTCGGGCAGGCTCACGATCTGCGTGGGGAACGTCGGAACGCTGAGGTTCCAGCCGCCGGGGTGCTCGCCGCCCATGGACGGCCCCACCTTGAAGATCGCTTCGGCGATGATCGCGATGACGGTGCTCACGAGGATGCCGATGAGGAGTGCGCCCTTGACCTTGCGGGCCACGAGGACACCGGTCAGGAGGAGGGAGATGACGAAGACGGCCGTCGGAACCGTCGCGACCGATCCTTCGATGCCGAGACCCACGGGCGGCGAACCCGCTCCGGTCGAACGGACGAAGCCCGCGTCGACGAATCCGATGAACGCGATGAACAGACCGATGCCGACCGTGATCGCGATCTTCAACTGGATCGGGACCGCACCGAAGATCATGGCGCGGAGCCCGGTTGCCGCGAGGAGGACGATGATGAGGCCGTTGATGACCACGAGGCCCATCGCTTCGGCCCAGGTGACCTGACCGACGACGCTCACGGCGAGGAACGAGTTGATGCCGAGGCCCGCTGCGAACGCGAACGGGAGGCGGGCGATGACACCGAACAGGATCGTCATGACGCCGGCCGTGAGCGCCGTGACGGCTGCGACCTGCGGGAAGCCGAGCGATCCGCCCGTGACGTCCTGGGATCCGCTCAGGATGATCGGGTTGAGGATGACGATGTAGGCCATCGCGACGAAGGTCACGAGACCTCCGCGCACCTCCGTGCCGACGGTCGAACCGCGTTTCGTGATCTCGAAGAAACCGTCGATGCGGCTCTTGAACGTGCGGGGTGGTGTGGACGTCGGTGTGGTGCTCACGGGGCCTCCGGGCTCGATTCTGGCTGGGTCTGGCGGGAGATTCGGCAGCGCGGATCGACGACGGTGGCGCGGCGTACCGGGCGAATACTCAGCTTACTGTGCCTCGGTGGTCGGCGAAGCATCGGATCCGGACCGGGGAGGGATGACGGACGGGTCGTGGCCTGCGCGGAACCGGGGCGCCGCATTCGCTACGATCGGCTGAGCCCTGAACGGAAACGAGGAATTCGATGGCACTGCCCTGGACACTGCACGGTGACGGCAAGAAGGTGGGAGCGCACGAGATCGTCGCTCCCGGATCACGACTCACCTGGCCGCGCACGATCGGTCTCGGCATGCAGCACGTCGTCGCGATGTTCGGCGCCACGTTCCTCGTCCCGGTCCTGACCGGGTTCCCGCCGAGCACGACCCTCTTCTTCTCCGGTGTGGGAACGATCCTCTTCCTGCTCATCACGAAGAACCGCCTCCCCAGCTACCTCGGCTCCTCGTTCGCGTTCATCGCGCCGATCACCGCGGCCGTCGCGAGCGAGGGCATGGGCGGAGCGCTCTTCGGCGTCCTGGCCGTCGGTGTCCTGCTCGCGATCGTCGGTGTCATCGTGCAGCTCACCGGCACCGGGTGGATCGACGCGTTGATGCCTCCCGTCGTCGCGGGTGCGATCGTCGCGCTCATCGGCTTCAACCTCGCTCCTGCCGCGAAGAACAACTTCGTGCAGGCGCCGGGCACCGCACTCATCACGCTCGCTGCGGTCATCCTGTCGACCGTGCTGTTCCGTGGCATCCTCGGTCGACTGTCGATCGTGATCGGCGTCGTCGTCGGCTACATCGCTGCGGCCTCGTTCCACGAGATCGACTTCGCACCCGTCGCGAAGGCGGCGTGGATCGGCCTCCCCGAGTTCCACCTCGCCGGCAACCCGTTCGCGAACCCCGCGCTCTGGGGCGTGCTTCCTGCGTTCCTGCCGGTGGTCCTCGTCCTCATCGCCGAGAACGTCGGGCACATCCGCGGTGTCGCTCAGATGACGGAACCGTCCGTCAACAAGCTCACCGGTCGCGCTCTGCTCTCCGACGGCCTCGCGACGATGGTCGCCGGCTTCGGCGGCGGTTCTGGAACCACGACCTACGGCGAGAACATCGGTGTGATGGCCGCCACGCGCGTCTACTCGACGGCCGCGTACTGGGTCGCCGGCATCTTCGCCGTCCTCCTCGGGCTCTCCCCCAAGGTCGGTGCGGTCATCAACACGATCCCCGCCGGTGTCCTCGGTGGCGTCACGACCGCACTGTACGGCCTCATCGGCATCATCGGAGTGAAGATCTGGCTCGACAACAAGGTGGACTTCTCAAAGCCCGTCAACCAGTTCACGGCGGCGACGGCGCTCATCATCGGCATCGCGGACTTCACCTGGGTGACCGGCGGCGGCGTGAGCTTCAACGGCATCGCGCTCGGCACCATCGCGGCGATCGTGATCTACCACGTCATGACACTCCTGTCCCGCTGGCGCGGCACGGAGTAGCGGTACGGAGTAGCGGCTCGGCCGCTTGCCGCGAACTGCCGGCTGCACGAGCGCAGGAGATCCGCACGAGGAGCGGCCGTTCACCCGAACGGCGTCCGCCCCTCGTGCGGATCTCCTCGTTTCAGGAGGCACAGCGGTTTCGGGAGGCACAGCCGTTTCAGGAGGCACAGCCGTTTCAGGAGGCACAGCCGTTTCAGGAGGCACAGCCGTTTCAGGAGGCACAGCCGTTTCAGGAGGCACAGCCGTTTCAGGAGGCACAGCCGTTTCAGGA